>DNLZ01000121.1:0-1077 GCA_003488325.1 Planctomycetaceae bacterium | reverse complement strand
CGAGCATCATAGCGGCACGTCGAGCGGGGCAGCCACGCCCCGGATCGACGGACCGGGGCCGGGATGCTCCGCCCTCGCTCGCCGGCGCCTCAGCGGCCTGCCCCGCGGAGCGTCCACCGGCTCTCGTACACCATCCCCTGACGCGGGTCGATGACAGAGAAGCCGATCAGTTCGCCCGCCGGATGGTCGATCGTGTAGCGCGGCGTCATGGGCACGGCCTCGTCCTCCGCATGCTCGGGGTACCGCAGCAGCCGGTAGCTCTGGTACCGCCGGTTCTCGGGGAACAAGAGCCAGACCGTCATGAGGTCGGCGGGTGCGAGCAGATCGATCGTCATGCGTCCCCGCTCGAGGATCTCCGCGCGAAGCGTCGCCGCCACTTCCAGCGTGACGGGCTCCCCGACCGGCACGCCGGTGAGGTCACAGTGAAATTCGAGGTGCTCGGTCGCCGCCACCGGCTCCGACGATGCGCTCGGAGCGGGCCCCGCCGGCGCACGCACGCGCCGCACCACGACGGGAGGCTGGTCGGGTGGACAGCGGAAGGAGATGTCGTCCGGCGACAGCAGCGAGCGGAAGACGACGTGCCGACGGGACTCCGCGGTGTCGTCGAAGCGCAGCACCACACGGTCGCGCAGCCGCGTCCGCCCGTCCCCCCGGGCCTCGGCCCGGCGGAGGTCCACGATGCGACTGAACGACAGCACCTCGATTCCCGTGAAGTCCTGCGTCGGTGCAGCCTCCGTGACGTTCGTGATCTCGAGCGACCGCCAGGCGGCGGACGGATCTCCCTCGACGAGGTCGAGCACGAGCCGGATGTCGGGGTCGCCGGCGGCGATCGAGTCGATGACACTCGTCAGCAGCACCGCCCGGCTGTGCACCTTCCAGATGCGCATCGGCAACCAGACGAAGAGCACCAGCCCGATCACGGCGTAGATCCACGACGGCCAGTCCTGCGGGTCGAAGAGCGTGGACCAGACGCGGCGCCGGCTCCCGCCGTGGAGGGTCGCTGCCAGGCTGGCGACCGGCGCCGTGGCGGCGGTGCGGGCGGTGCCGGCGTGGGCGACGGCCCTGTCCGCGGTGGCC
>DNLZ01000107.1:5855-11001 GCA_003488325.1 Planctomycetaceae bacterium | reverse complement strand
GAACGCGCCTGCCGAGGTGCTGACGGACGAACCGCCCCCGCCCGCGCCGCCGGTCGCCGTCGCGCCTCGCCGTCAGCCCGCGCGGATCGTCGTCACCGTCGCGGTGCCCGAATCGTCGCTGCGTTCCACGGTCGGCGCGGGCCTCGACGACGTGACGTCGCCGACCACTCCCGACATCCTCGATGCCGCGCGCGAGCGACTGGTGACCCACGTCCGCACCCTGCTGCCGCCGGCCGGCGGTGGCGACGACCACCGTGTCGTGGTGACGACGTTCTCCACGACCGAGCATGCCGCCGCGAAGCCCGTCGCCCCCACATCCGATGCGCGACCTCACTCGCTCGGCAGCCTCGTGGACGAGACGATCGCGTCCCTGTCCGACGGACGGATCGCGGATGTCCCCCGCCAGGCGTGGCTCGCGCTCGCCGCGTGCCTCGTGGCGATCGTGCTCTGGTTCGTGCTCCGCGACACGTCGGGCGGCCAGTCGCGTCGCCGCGAACGCCCGCGGCGGCGCGGTCAGACGCGGATCGACTGGGAATCTCTCGAGGACACGGGGGACAGCGGCCCCGCGCGGCGCCCACTTCCGCATGCCGCAGACGCTCCGCGCGGAGTCGCCGCATGAACCCGCTCGCACCGGCGCGCCGGCCCGTTGCCCGACGCGTGGTGGCCTCGGGGTGGATCGCGATCTTGGCGGCGGTGGCCGGCCTGGCCCAGGCGGCCGACCTGGAACCGCTCGACACCGGCGAACCGGGGCGGCCGGCCACGGTGGACCAACGGGTCGAGCCCGCGGCGCTGCTTGCGACGCCGGCGTCACGCGCGGAGGCACCGCCACGGACGGTCGGTGCGGGTCGGCTGGTGCAGACGTCGCCCGGTCTCCAACCGGGTCACGTCGCCCCCGCCGGCGGATGGGCCGACTGGCGCGTGCTCGGCGCGATGGTCGCAGCCTTCGCCGTGCTCGCAGGGTTGCGTTTCGTGAACACACGCCGCGACCGGTCGCTTCCACCGGACGTGTTCGAGGTGCTCGGCAGCGCGCCGTTCGCGGGCCAGCACACGGTGCGCGTCGTGCGGTTCGGCCCGCGCACACTGCTCGTGGCCGTATCGTCCGGCGGCTGTGCGACGCTGGCGGAACTCACCGACGCGGAAGCCACCGCCTGCATCGCCGCAGCCTGCCGGGGCGATACCCCGCGACGACGACCGGCGACCGCCGCGGCACCGCGTCCGACGACTCCCCGCGACCCGCCGCCCTCCTCCGAACCCGACCACACCGACCGGCCGGGGCGCCGCATCGCCGCGGCCGTGATCGGCTGGATCATGTGCCTGATCGCCGCGACCGCCTCGGCAGAGCCCGTGCCCGAAACGGCGACGCCGTCGCTCGCGCCGCTCCCGTCGGTGGCTGCCGACGGAGGCGACGCGACGAACGCGGAGCGGCCGGCGGCTCCTTCCACGGAAGCGGGCCTTCTCCGGCTGCTCACGCCACGCGCCGTGGAAGCTCTGGTGCCCTCGGCGCTCCTCGTCGGTGTGATGAGTGTCGTGCCTGCCGTGCTGCTCATGACGACGTGCTTCGTACGGATGTCGGTCGTCCTCATGCTGCTGCGTCAGGGCCTCGGTGCGGCCCAGGTGCCATCCAACCAGATCCTCGCATCGCTCGCCCTCTTCCTCTCCGCGCTCGTCATGTGGCCGGTCTGGACCGACGCCTGGCGTGGCGGCGTGGAACCCTATCGCCAGGGGGTGCTCGAGCCGGCGGAGGCCTTCGAACGCGGCACGCTGCCGATCCGTCGTTGGATGAGCGCGCAGATCGAGGCCGCCGGCAACCGTGACACGATGCTGCTCTTCCTCGCGCGGCACCCGGCCGGACAGCGGCAGGCGACCAGTTACGACGACGTGCCGCTCGAGACCCTGCTGCCCGCGTTCCTCGTGAGCGAGCTCGACGTGGCGTTCACGGTCGGCTTTCGCATGCTCCTGCCGTTTCTCGTGCTCGACATCCTGGTGGCGACGCTCGTGGTCTCGACCGGCCTGGTCATGCTGCCACCCACGCTCGTGTCGCTGCCGCTCAAGCTGCTCGTGTTCGTGGCTGCGGATGGCTGGACGCTCGTCGTCCGCGGACTGCTCGACGGGGTCGGTCTGCGGACGGGCTGAACGGGCCCCGCGGGACCACGGATCCCGACTTTTGGAGACGTGCGATGGCGGGAGAACTCGTGGAGCTGCTGCGCGAGGGACTGCTGACGGGACTGCTCGCGCTGGCACCGATCCTCGTGGTGGGACTCGGCGTGGGCACGCTGGCCGGCCTCGTCCAGTCGGCCACCGGCGTGCACGAACCGCTTCTCGGTCTCGTGCCGCGGCTCGTCGCCATGGCAGCGACCATCCTGCTCGTCCTGCCGTGGGTCGTCGAACGACTCGCCGACCTGTTCCGCGACTGCATGATCGGTCCATGAGGCCGTAGCAGTCGCGTCGATCCGTCCACCATCCAGCACCACGTCGCCCGACGGGCACCCACCGCGACGACACCATGGACACCGACTGGCTGCTGTCGCTCGCACACGACCTTCAGGCCGCCTCCGGACCGTCGGCGGTGCTGCAGCACCTCACGGCCCGACCGCTGCTCGTCGCGGGCCTGTTCGTGCGCCTGGTCGCCGCCGTGTGGGTGGGCGCACTGCCCCTGGGTCGGCAGGTACCGGCCCGCGTTCGCCTGGCGCTTGCCGGCATGCTCGCGGTCGTCGCGCTTCCGACCGCAGCCCTGACGTCCGGGGCGGGTCTCTCGACAGCGACACCGGTGACGCTCCTCGTCTCGGAAGGGATCGTCGGCCTCGGGCTGGGGCTGTTCACGGCGTGCATCGTCACGTCCGCAGCCTGGGCGGGCGCGATGGTCGGCAGCGTCTCCGGACTGTCGTGGGCGGATGACTTCGCGGTCGATGCCGCCGAGGACTCCGCCGGCACGGCGCGGCTCGCGTGGTGGTGCGGAGCCGCGGCCTTCTTCTGGACCGGGGGCCATCTGACGGTCATCGTCGGGCTGCTCGACACCACCGCCACGATCCCCGTCGGCAGCGTCGCGACCGGTGCCGTCGGCACGACGCCCCTCCTCGACATCGTCACGGCCGCTCCGGGGCTCGGCCTGTCGCTTGCCATGGCCGTGGCCACGCCGACGCTCGCGGCGCTCGTGACGTTCCACGCAGCCGCCGCCCTCTGCCTCCGCACGGTGAACTTCGCCCCGGGCGGCGGCCTGCTCCAGGGCGCCGCGGCCCTGGTCGCGATCGGGGCGCTCGTGATCGGCAGTGACGCGTGGCTCGGCGGCTTCGCCGCTGCGGCGGGAGACGTCATCGAGCGAGGCCTCGCGGCCGCCGGTGCCGGTCGCTGACCAGCTCGCTGCACCCTGTGGAACACGGACGATGTCGGACGAAGCGGATCGGACGATCCCGGCCACGCCCCGGCGCCGCGAGGCGGCGCGGCATGAGGGCCTGATGCCGACGGCTGCCCCGCTGGCATGGGCGGCCGCGTCGTTGACCGCCGTCTCGCTGCTGCCGGCCTGGGCGCGGGCGACGATTCCCGCAGCGACGGAGATGGTGCGTCGATCGCTCGCCTCCATCGAGATCCTTCCCGGCCCGGGAGACGTGGCGTTGGTGGGACTGCTCCTGCCCGCCGTCGGGCTCGTCCTCGCCGCCGCGCTCGCTGGAATCAGCGTCCGCATCGTCTGCGACGGATTCACGTGGGACCCGGCACGCCTGGCACCGCGGCTGTCGCGTCTCGACCCCGTCTCCGGCGTGGCTCGCATCCTCTCCGCGCGCAGCCTTTTCGCCGCGCTTGGAGGCGGCATCGGGCTCGTGGTCCTCGTCGCCACCGCCCTCACGGCCGCGACGCCGTCGATCGGCGCGACGGCCACGGCCCGGCTCGACGGAGATCCGACCCGGGCGGCCCTGGCGGCATGGTGGACGCTCGTCTGCCTCGCGACTGCCGCGCTCCTCGTGGGCCTGGTGCACTACGCGATCGCGAGACTGCGATTCGAACGACGCATCCGGATGACACCGCAGGAGTTCGCCGACGAACTCCGATCGCTGCAGTCCGACAAGAAGGTGCGGCTGCACGGGGCGCCGGGTCGGCATCGTCCCCGTGCCGCGGACGACGGCGGCCGCCCCACCCCTCAGCCCGAGACGGGCGGCTCGTAGGGGTAGCGATCGAGAAACGATCCCCAGCGGGAACGGATTCCTTCCACGATGCGTGGATCGTGGTGGTAGGTATTCGTCCGGTAGCGCTTCATCGCAGCCGCATGCCGCTCGAGCGCGGGACGCACGTCCGCGAATCGACCGAGCCCGAGTGCGGCGTACGCCTCCTCCAGACGCCCGACCGGATCGGCCACGAGCGCCTCGTAGCGCACCTCGTGGAGGCTGCCCGCGGGCAGCGTCGGACGATCCCGCTCGAAGGCGGCGTACATCGTCTCGAACGCCGTGAACACCTCCTCCTCGAGCCGACTGCCGTCGTCCACCTGCATCCCCTGGACGGCATGAAGCGATCGCCACAGCCGCATCGTGGACGGGAAGACCACGAAGGGATTCCGCACCACGTGCAGGAATCTCGCGCCGGGGAACATCTCGGCCAGCACCGCCATGCGTGCGGTGTGCGGCGGGCTCTTGAGGACGGGACGCCTTGGATCGCGCACGGCGAGCCTGCCGAGGAACCGCCTGAACGTCCCCCGCCAGCGGTCGAGCGCCTCGGGCGTCAATGAGGCCAGGTCGAGTGCCGCGGAGCCCGGCGGCACCGTCAGCGGAAACGCCATGCGAAGGTATGGCGAGGGGGCGCCCATGTTGACGAGGGCGAACTCGTCCTCCTGCGGTCGGTCCCAGCCGGCCACGACGTCGTCCATCGGGCGTTTCGCCGGGATCATCCAGCCGATCGCCGCCGTCACCACCGACTCGGTCAGGAGGAAGTGCCCCGGGGCGAAGCACTGGTAGGTATTCGGGCAGCAGAACCGCTCGTCGAGCATCAGCAGCTCATGCAGCAGCGTGGTGCCGCTCCGCCAATGGCCGATGATGAAGAGGGGCGGGTCGGTGCGCGGCGGTTCGCGCAGCTGCCGGCGAAAGCGTGCTTCGGAGAACGGCTCCGCGATCGAGTTGAAAATCGAGGCGGCCGTGATCGTCCCCAGCAGGCCCCATTTCCGTGG
>DNLZ01000107.1:1758-5480 GCA_003488325.1 Planctomycetaceae bacterium | reverse complement strand
CCGTGCCAGAAACGCGGGCTCCACCACGGATACCAGTGCAATGCTCGCTCGTCGGGCCGCGGAGGTGTCACGTCATGCCTGCGGATGGAGGTGGCCAGGCCGAACCCATGGGTCGAAGGACCGATGCTCGGGCCGGCACGAAACGGTGGTGCTCGATCGTCACGAAGTTCAGTAGTTTCGCGTTGACCCGCGCTCGACGGCCACCCGCCCCCCGCCGGCCCCCCCGAGCACCTGCTCGAGCGCCGCCACGAGATCGACGGCCGCCTCGGCCCCGGTCGCGCGATACCGCTCCTGTCCGTCGGCATCGATCACGACGACGGTGGGGAAGGCGGTCACGCCGAAGTCCCTGCAGGTGGCCGCATCCCGATCAGCGTCGATGGTCACGCAGACGAAGCGTCGCGATCTCGCCACGAGCACCGGGTCGGCGAGCGGTCCACGGGTGATCTCACCGCTCCAACGGCACCACGAAGCCCGGAAGACGAGCAGCTGGGGCAGTCGCGACGCCATCGCCCGGCGCGCACCGGCCTCGTAGCCCTCCACATACTCGATGCTCGGAGGCGTCGCCGACGCGGTCCGCGGCTCCGCCAGCGGCCCGTGCGGAAACGCCACCCCGTTCGGCCAGACCCCCCGTGACCGCGGGGCGTGGACGCTTTCGTCACGGACGTCACAGCCGACCGCCAGGCCTGCGACGAGCGTTGCCATCGCCCACCATCGCCGGGCAGGGGATGGGGCCGACCGACTCGGTGTCGAGGTGCGACATGACGGCTGCATGGGGCCGGTTGGTACGGAGCGATCACGCGACGCGGCAACCCCGCTTCCCACCCGACGTGCGCGCATCGGGGGGACCGGCGGGCTGCGCAAGAACGGCAACCCGCCGCACCCGTTCATGACTCAAAAACCCGCTGTCGCCCGAAGGCCCCGCCGGCTACCCTCCCCGCCGGCGATGCCCCAGAGATGCCGTGAACGCCTCCCCGCGCAACCCGCTCCGCGTTCTGCTCGTCGCCGCGGTGATCGGTGCGGGCGGCTGCCGACTCGTTCAACGACGTGGCCCGGTGCCGGCCGAGTTGGCGGATGCCCGCCGTCTCAGCAACGAGGCACTCTCAGCCGCCGACCGGCAGGATCTCGTGCGCGCCACCGCGCTGCTCGACCGCGCCGTGAAGGCCTGCCCGGTCGACGTGGACGCGCGGCGCCACTACGCCGATGTGCTCTGGCAGCGTGGGCAGCGAACGGAGGCGGTGGCCCAGATCGCGAAGGCGATCGAGCTCTCACCGGCCGATGCAGGGCTCCGCATCGACGCCGCGAGGATGTACCTGGAACTCGGGCTCCTGTCGGAGGCCGAGCGGCTCGCGGCGCACGCGGTGCGGCTCGCGCCCCGGTCGGCCGCCGCGTGGCGGGTGAAGGGCCAGCTCGCGATGGCGCGGGGCCAGTTCGAGCCGGCGCTGGCCGACTTCCACCGGGGCCTCGCCCTGGAGCCCGGCGACAGCGGCCTCCTCGAGGAGATGGCCGAGACCTACCTGCGTCTCGAGCGGCCGCGTCGGGCGTTGGCCACGCTCGCCATCCTCGAGGAGACGCACGGGCCCGATCAGGCGCCCGCCCGGGCGATCTATCTCGAAGGCCTCGCCCACGAGGCACTCGGCCGCCCGGCGGACGCACGCGCGTGCTACGCGGCCGCCCTGGCCCGTGAGGACGCACCGCCCGAGGCGGCCACACGCCTGGCGGCACTCGACGCTCCCGCCGCGGTGGCGACGCGCCCGGACCCCGCGGCGAGCCGCTGACGGACTCCCGGGCGATTCGTCAATCACCCGAGGTCGTGCGCCCCGTGAGCAGGTCGAACGCACCGATCGACGGCACGAGCAGCGCCGCGGTCGCGAAGCCGTATGCCACCGCGACGATCAGGAACACCTGCAGGGTCTGCCCCTGCAGAAAACCGGCGATGGCGGTGAACGTCAGCGATGGCAGGAGGGCGGATGCCCAGGCCACCGCCGGGCTCGGATTGCGCGCGGACAACGCCGCGTAGAGGCCGACCGCACCGCCGACGATGACGGCGAGGAACGGGGCCAGCTGCAGCTCGAAACTGCCGCCGAACGCCACCATGATCCGCATCGCCGTCGCGACGCCGACCGACAGGAACGTCACCGTGCCGAGCGCGACCGAGATCGCCCGGCGCGACGCGACGTGCGACAGGCCCGCGTACACGCCGAGCACGGCCACGAAGAAGATCACGATCGCCATGCCCAGGGCGAGGTAGAGACCGTACTCGAGCGTCACGAGGCCGAGCGCGACGAGCGCCCCGCATGCCACGAGCGGCAGCAGCACGATCTCGCGTGCGGCGCCGAGCACCCCGAGCAGCTTGCCCCAGACGAGCTCGCGCGGCTCGAGATCGCTGACAAGCAGGAGATCGAACGATCCACGGTCCCGCTCGGACGTGATGCTCGTCACCGCCAGTGCGGCGACAGCCAGCACGCTCGCGAGCATCATCGGCACCACGGCCAGGGCGATGGCGAGCCGGTCGGGCCGGGCTCGGCCCGACTGCGACGCGATGCCGGCGACGGCGGCCGCGAACAGGAGCAGCCAGGCCACGCGCACGACGACCATCGCACGGCCGTGTGCCCGCGTACGGATCTCCCGCCACAGCACCGGATTGACCCAGACCTCGCGAGGCTTCCGCGTCACGGGGCCGGACTGCGGCGCCCTCCGCCGGGCCTCGCCAGCCGTGTTCCACCGGCGCACAAGGAGGGACGCGATCGTGTTGCTCGTCACGATGAGCCCGGCGGCGACCGCGAGGAGCCACGGCAGAAAGGCTCCCGTCTGCGGCTGCAGGGCCGCGAAGACCCCTCGCGCCGGCGAGATGCGCGCGGCGAGCGCCGGTCCCCAGACGGCCGCGACGGCCTCTCCGGCGGCCAGCCAGAGCGCCAGCACGACGGCCGTGATCGCCAGGGACTGGAAGGTCGTGTCCTTCCAGAACGCGACCGCGTTGGCGATGCTCGCCGCGGCGAGCGCGGCCGCCGCCGTGACGGCGAACATGCGCGCGATCTGGGGCGCCGTGACGCCACCGAAGAGACCGGCCAGCGCGAACACCGGCACGGCCGACACCAGCAGCAGGAAGACCCGCAGGAGGCTGCCGGTGAGCTTTCCCACGACGAGCTGCCAGTCGTCGAGCCGGCTGACGAGGAGCAGTTCGAGCGTCCGCCGATCCTTCTCCGCCCCCACGGCGACCGCACTGGCGAGCGCCGCGACGAGCACCGCCAGCGCGAGCTGGAGCGGCGCGAGGATGCGAAACAACGTCGCGGCGAAACGCGCCGTGTCCCCCGCCGTGGCGACGGCCTGGGTTCCCGTCACGACGAGCCAGCAGGTGACGACGATCCCGAGCAGCGCACCGCAGTAGACGGCACGGGCGACGAAGAGTCCCTGTGAGCGTGGCGCCATGCGCACTTCCCGCTCATGCACCGCACCGAGCCACATCGATCGATCATCCCCCGACGGCGATTCCCGTTGTCGGTCGTCCGCGGCGACCGGTAGAGTGGAGCGGAGATTGAGAAGCGTACCGCATGCCCCCCGCCACGTGATGCCCGCCTCCTTCGACAGTGCAGCCCCCCACGCCGCGTCGTGGCCCCGGGTCACGGACCCGGGGCGAGTGGGATCCCCACGAAGGGGTCGGCGGACCGGTGTGGAACGGCTCATCCTGCCGCTCGCCGCGCTCGCCTGCCTCGTCGGTCCCGGCA
>DNLZ01000107.1:0-1390 GCA_003488325.1 Planctomycetaceae bacterium | reverse complement strand
GATGCCGCGGTCGAGCGCGATCTGAACGCCGCCATCGGCCGGTTCCGCGACCGCGATGTCGCCGGGTGCCGGGAGATTCTCGAGCGCATCCGATCGGAGCACGCCGCGGTGCCGCCACCCGGGGTGATGATGGCCCTGCTGTGGCACGGTGTGAATCAGGTCGGGCCCGCACGCGTCGAACTCGATGCCGCCACGCTCGCGTTCCCCGATGATCCTGAGCCCTACCTTCTGCTCGGTGACATCGCCTTTCGGGAGCGACGAGTCACCGAGGCCGCGCTGCTCTTCGACCGCGCAGCCGAGCTCACGGCGGCATTCTCCGGCGACCCGCGCCGAACGCGCGACCTCGAGATCCGCAACGCCGCCGGCAACGCGGCGGTCGCCGAGACGCGCGGGCAGTGGGCGACGGCCCGCGACTGGCTGACGACGTGGCTGCGCCTCGACCCCGACAACGCGGGTGCCCACCAGCGGATGGGCATCGCCATGTTCCGGCTCGGCGACACGGACCGATCGCTCGCATGCTTTCGGGAGGCACGCACGCTCGACGAGAAGGCGGTGCATCCCGAAATCGCCCTCGCCCGCCTCTACGCCGACGCCAAGGACGAGGCGACGGCACGGCAGCTGGTCGAATCGGCGCTCGCCGCGGCCCCCGACGACCCGGGAGTCCATGTCGCCGCAGCGCAGTGGCACCTCGGAAGGAACGACCTCGAGGCGGCCGCCCGTGCCGCCGATGCCGCGCTCGCGCTCGATCCCGACAAACTCGACGCGCGGATCGTGCGGGGCACGATCGCGCGGATGCAGCGCGACCACGCGGCGGCGGCGACCTTCTTCGAGGCGGCCCTTGCCGGGGCACCCGGCAGCTTCCTCGCGAGCAACGCGCTCGCCCTCGCGCTCATCGAGTCGGACGACGAGTCGGCGCGACGGCGGGCCCTCGAACTCGCCGAAACGAACGCCGCCATGCACCGTGACGGGTCTCCCCATCAGATCGGCGCCCTGACGACGCTCGCGTGGATCGCCTACCGACTCGGTCGCCGCGAGGACGCCGAGCGGATTCTCGAACCGATCTCGCGACACAACGCCCTGACCGCCGACGGAGCCTTCTACGTGGCGACGATCCTCGCCGACCGCGGCGAGCGGGACCGGGCCCGGGCGATCCTCGAGGAGGTCCTGGCGACCGATCCGATGTTCGTCACGAGGCCCGACGCGCTCGATCTGCTCGAGCGGCTCGGGGCCACGGCCGCGCGGAATGTCGGAACGTCTCGGTGAGGCGGGCGGACCGGAGTCGCGCCCGACGACGGACTTCCGGAAGGCCGTCATTCGGGTTGTGTGGAGCGACGCGCCGGCAGCCCGGTCGGAGAGGCGAAGGGGGGCCGCGAACGCTCGACGAGCGTGT
>DNLZ01000333.1:8311-11000 GCA_003488325.1 Planctomycetaceae bacterium | reverse complement strand
CGGGCGTGCGGCATCTGTCGCAGTGACTGGCACGGCTGGATGGGCCACGACACGGACGTGCGGCCGCCTCACGTGCCCGGCCACGAGTTCGCCGGCGTGGTGGCCGCCGTCGGCGCGGGCGTGCGCGGCTGGAGGGTCGGCGACCGCGTCACCGCGCCGTTCTCGTGCGGCTGCGGCATCTGCCCGGAGTGCCGCTCGGGGAATCATCAGGTCTGCGACGCCTACACGCAGCCCGGCTTCACCCACTGGGGCGCGTTCGCCGAGTTCGTCGAGGTGCGTCACGCCGATACGAACCTCGTGTCACTCCCCGCCGAACTCGACTTCGTCACCGCAGCGAGCCTCGGCTGTCGCTTCGCCACCGCGTTTCGCGCGGTCGTCGATCGTGCCCGCGCGGTGGCCGGCGAGTGGGTGGCCGTGCACGGCTGTGGGGGCGTCGGCCTCTCGGCGGTGATGATCGCCCGCGCGTTGGGCGCGCGGGTCGTCGCCGTGGACGTGCGATCCGACCGTCTCGCGGCCGCGCGGGACGCCGGCGCCGAGGAGACGATCGACGCGTCCGTCGTCGATGCGGCCGAGCGGATCCACGGCGTCACGGGGCGCGGCGCGCAGGTCTCGCTCGATGCCCTCGGCAGCCGCGAGACGAGTGTCGCCTCGATCCGCTGCCTCGCGAAGCGCGGCAGGCACGTGCAGGTGGGACTGCTCGTGGGCGACCAGGCCCGGCCTCCGTTGCCGATGGAGCTCGTCGTCGGACGGGAACTCGAGATCCTCGGCAGCCATGGACTCCAGGCACCCGCCTACCCGCGCATGTTCGCTCTCATGCGGGACGGGAGGCTCGATCCGCGGAGGCTCGTGAGCGACGTCGTGTCACTGTCCGAGGGCGCCGACCTGCTCACGCGTTTCGACCAGTTCCCGCACCGTGGCATCACCGTGATCGAGTTTCCGGAGGCGGCGGCAGACCTGGAAGGCACCACGTCGCGGATCGTCGGCCGTGGGTGACCGTCCACCTGCGGAGTCCCCGACCGGATGCTGGCTGTTCGTGCCGGGCCGACGTACGCTCCGAGAGCAAGGTTCGCTGTTTTCCCCCCGCCTGTCCGGAGGATCCCATGCCCCTCACCCGCGTCCGTGCTCGTCGCTCGATGCCTGCGGGTCGGCGTGGGCACGCGTCATTCAGGCCGTCCATCGAGCCGCTCGCGCGGCGCGACATGCTCGCCCCGCTCATCGCCCTGCGCGAGGTCGAGAACAACGACACGGCGGAGACGGCGCAGGAACTTCGTGGGTTCGGCGCCTACCGTGTCGCGGGGCGCGTGGCGAACGTCGCCGACGTCGATTCCTTCACCCTGACCGCGACCCCGGGCGAGCGGGTCGCGCTCGACGTTCGACCGACGGTGCGGACCGGGCGGGCCACGGGAGACTTCGCTCCCCGCCTGACGGTGCACGCGCCGGACGGATCGGTGATCGCGACGGCGGAGACCCGCGGCGGGGGGCTGCGCCGGCGGGCTGACTACGCGTTCTTCGCCGCGGCCGGCGGAACGTATCGCATTGTCGTCACCGGACGGCAGCCGGACGCCGGCGTGGGTCGGCTGACCGGTGCCTACGCGCTGCGAATCCGCCAGACCCGCCCCACATCGGACGTGCGCGACGTGGCGCCGGCCGAGGCCGACGTGCTCACTCGGCTGGCGATCTACCAGCCCGCGTCGGCGACGCCGCAGGTGAGCGACTGGCAGCCGCTCTTCGCCAACGACCAACGACTCAGCGGCAAGAACGTCTACGTCGCCGTGCACGGCTGGGCGACCGACTACGCGGGCGTACCGGCGCTCAACGGCACGGCCACCGACCCGCTCAAGTGGTGGCAGACCATCGACTACGCGTCCCTGAAACCAGCCTCGAAGGCGCTCACCGAGCCCGTCGCCGCCTACATGTTCCTCGGCCAAGTGGGCGAGAGTATCGACGGGGCACCGGTCACGCCGGTCAGTCCGGCCGGCCTCGCGTGGCAGCTGAAGCAGTCGGATCCGGATGCCGTGATCCTCATCTACAGCTGGGTCGACGATTCGGCCCAGACCATGCCGGCGCCATCCGAGGCTGCGACGGCCCTCAACGGGGCCCGGCTCGCCGCGGCGCTCGGCGAGGTGCTGCCCCCGACGAGCGGTCCGCGGGGACTGCACCTGCTGGGACACAGCCACGGGTCGAAGGTAGCGACCGTGGCCGCGACGCTGCTGCGGCAGCATGGAACCACCGTCAACCAGCTGACGATCCTCGATTCCCCGGAGCGGGGCTCCAGCGTCACCGGATTCGACGCCACGAACAACCTGTGGTACTTCCTCTCGGCGCTCTCCATCGACCGGGGACAGACCGCGGGCACGACGTTCGTCGACAACTACATCTCCGCCCTCGACCGACGACTGGGGCTGATCCAGGGCTACGATCCCTACGCGATTCCGGCGGTGAAGGTGGCGACCCTCCAGCAGGTCGCCGACGTGACGCTCGACCCGAGCCCGCTCATGCCCCCGAATCCGAGCGCGCTGGATGCCTTTGCCCACCGCTACGCGCCGGCCTGGTACGCCGGGGGCAGCGGCTCCTGGGCGGCGAATCCCACGCCCGTCGTCGCCAACCAATGGTCGCCCCTGGTGACCAACCCCGCGGTCGTGCGACCCGTGGCCGGCAGCTCGGTCCAGGTGTGGCGGACCGCGGCCGA
>DNLZ01000333.1:0-7891 GCA_003488325.1 Planctomycetaceae bacterium | reverse complement strand
CACCGCGTCCGCCGTTCGACGGCACCGTCACGCTCTCGGGCAACGGGCAGGGACAGATGGTGACCACGGCCTACACGTTCAAGACGCCGTCGCTGTCGAACACGGACTCGTTCGGCATCTCCTTCAACCTGCAGTTCAGCGCCTTCGAAGCCGACGACCAGTTGCAGATCACGGTCAACACCGGCGTCGGCTCCGATCAGAAGCTGGTCTACGTGATGACCGCCAAGCAGCTCGGCCTGACGGAGGGACTCGCAACCCTCAGCCTCGGCAGCCTGGCCCAGTACCCGGGTCTCTTCAACACGAAGCAGATCGAGTTCAGCCTCGTCCCGTCCGAGGGCAGCCAGTGCCGCACGACCGTCACCATCTCGAACATCAAGCAGTTCATCGTGCCGGGCGCGTGATCGCCTGGATCGTCGCGACGACCGGCATCGTGCTGGCGTCGGGCACCTCGGCGGCACACGCGCGGGACCCCGTGTCGCAGGGATTCGACTGGGTACAACTGACCGACGCAGCGGGCTGGCAGCCGCGGGACTCGCAGGGGGAGGTGGTCTTCGACGGGAGGTTGTGGATCCTCGGCGGCTGGTTCACCTCGCATGAGGCGCCGCCGCGGGACGTGTGGAGTTCCCCGGACGGCAAGGCGTGGCGGCAGGTCGAGACCACGGCGCCCTGGCGGCATTCCGACCTGCCGATGACCGTCGTCCACGACGGTCGCATGTGGCTCATGGGAGGCTGGTTCAACGGCCGGCTCCCCGGACACTCGGCGTCGAACGAGGTCTGGTCGTCCGGCGATGGCAAGACGTGGCGGCGGGACACGGTCGCGGCAGGCTGGTCGCCCCGGCTCGCGGCCGGCATCGTCGCGTTCAAGGGGCGCATGTGGATCCTCGGTGGCACCGAGAACTATTACTTCGGCGACGACACCAGCCTGCGGAACGACGTCTGGTCGTCGGCGGACGGGAAGGACTGGCGACTCGAGACCGCGGCTGCTGGCTGGTCTCCCCGCGCCTACCATCAGGCGGTCGTGCTCGGCGAGCACATCTACGTCCTCGGCGGCGGCAACTACGTCCCCCGCTACGAGGCGCACGCCGACGTCTGGCGGTCGACGGACGGCGTGCACTGGGAGCAGGTGACGGCCGAGGCAGCCTGGCATGCACGGCTCTGGTTCTCGAGCGTCGCCTATCGCGACCGCATCTGGGTTCTCGGGGGCTGGTCGAACCATCCGCACCGGAACTGGAACGACGTCTGGCATTCCACCGATGGGCGCGACTGGCGACGGCTCGATTCGCGCGTCGTGTGGAAGGAGCGGCACGAGCACTCGGCCTATGTGTTCGACGACAGGATCGTCATCGCGGGCGGTCACGCGCAGCCGCTGAGCGCGGAGGTGTGGTCGCTGTTCATTCCACCCGACTGGCGCCCGGACGCCCCGTGACGCGAGCGATCGGCATCACCGCGACGCGGCCGTGCCGGTGGGTGATCGGGTGCGATCCGCGAGCCTGTGGACGGCTGCGATGATCCGCTCCTCGACGCCGGGGTCCCACGGTCGGCTCTCCGCCTCGTAGCCTCCTTCGAGAAGCACGCGGCGGCTGGGGACGTAGCCAGGATAGTCATTGGAGTATCCGGCCACCCAGACGGCCGGCCCGTCGGGCGTCACGAACTCCGTCTTGATCCGCAGCGCGTAGTCCACCGTGGCCTCCATGCCGAGCGCGACGAGCAGCACCGCGTCCCCGAGACGGATCACCTGCACCGGATAGCGGTGCGGTGGCCGGAGCGTGTCGGTGAAAGGCAGTTCGATCGTCTCGAGTGCCGTGCGAATCGCACCCGAAACCACGCGTTGGTGGCGGGGCGGGTTCTGGTTGACCTCGATCGCCGCCTCGACTGCGGTCGCGAGGGTCCGGCCGTGACGCTCCGCGTACTTGAGCTCGCTCCGCGGATAGGGGTTCTGGTCGCCGCCACACCCCATCATGAAGAGCGCCGTGACGCCCGGATGATCCTCCTCCAGATACCGCTGGGCATACCCCGCGTAATCGCCGAGCCAGCGCCGAAATCCCATCGTGGTGTTGTGGCAGGCGTACCCGAAGACGAGTCCCCGGAGCCCACCCTGCGCGTCGCGGACGCCGAGCACCGGAACCGCATGATCGACAGGGCCGGACGGATTGGGATGATTGAGAAAGCGCTCACGCGTCGGCGTACGGCGATTCATCGCGAAGGCTGCCCTCGCACTGCCGAACGCGACCGTCGCAGGGGCGAGCTCCGCGATCGCACGGTCCGCCAGCTCGACGAGGGCATCCTCGAGGAATCGCCTGTAGTCCGCCGCGTCGGCATGCACGTACTCCGGGCCGCAGTGTGTGTGCGACGCATTGATGAGGAGCGCCGCGGGCGCGAGGCCCACCGCCTCCTCCACGCGTCGGGCCACGGCCTCCCGCAGTTCGGCGGTCACGCCGATGAGGTCGAGCGTGATCCAGACCGTGCGGCCTCCCGCGCCGTCGTCGAGCGCGATCGCCTTCGCGAACAGGTCCTGCTCCGTCCCCTCGGCCGGCTCCTTCCGGCCCGCGTAGCCGGCCATCGGCAGGGGTCGCTCCGGCGTGATCCGCACCACGGCCACGCCCGCACGCCACCCGCCGCCTGCCACCTCGTCGGCCGCGAGGCCTCGCGATTCGACGCGCATTGCCGTACAGGCGACGGCGACAACCACGCACGACGCCAGTCGGCTCGCGCATGCGCGCAGATCCCGAGTCCCTGCCCGGTCGCTCATCGGCGACTCCTCATGGCGAGATGCCTCGTGCGTTGGACGGAAACTCGTCAATCGATACGAGTCGGCACACCCATGCGTCGTGTCAGCCGGCGGTCTCGCCGGGACGCTCCTCGAGGTCGCGAACGATGTCGTTGCCCTCGTCGAGGACGGCGATTCGTGGAACGAGCGTCGTCGCCTCGTCGGGCGTGACGTACCCGAAGCCCATGACGATGAGGACGTCGCCGGGACGGACGAGTCGCGCGGCCGCCCCGTTCACGCACACGGTGCGACTCCCGCGGGCCCCCCGCAGGACGTAGGTCTCGAACCGCTGGCCGTTGGTGATGTCGGCGACAAGCACCGCCTCACCCGGCAGGAGCCCGACGTGTTCGTAGAGATCCGGGTCGAGCGTGATCGAGCCGACGTAGTCGACGTTGGCGTCCGTCACCCGCGCCCTATGGAGTTTCGCCCGCAGAACCTTGATCAGCATGAGGTCGACTGGATGGCAGCAGGCGGCATGGGCGGGACACGGCCAGTCCGCGGCGGACGGCTCCCACGAATCGTACCAGACGCGTTGCCCCCGACCACCAACGTCGGCGCCGGTCTACGACAGCCCCGGCACCTCGAAGCCGTCGCGATACCGGCGACGGATCAGCGCGTCGGCCTCCGGGAGATCGACGACGGCGAGGGTTTCAGCGTTCCACGACAGGGTGCGACCCGGAAAGCGGTTCGCGACGACGCCGAGCAGCAGCGCTTCGGTGAGCGGTCCTGCGTAGGCGAAGTCGGCGCTCGTCCGGCCCTTGCCCAGACAGGCATCGACCCATTGGTGATAGTGATTCACGTCGGGCACGTCGGGCCGGCGGTAGTCGGCGAACTTCTTCTGCGGAAGGAGCACCGCCTCGCCGATGTGCGGCAGCAGCATCGCACCTCCCTCGCCGATGAAGAGCGCACCCTGGTCCGGCAGTTTGACGTCTTCGGGCAGCTTCACGTCCGCGCTCTTCGGCGGCGCATCGGCCCCGTCGTACCAGGTCCAGCGCAGCGACTCCGTGGTGTGGGCCGTTCCTGGAAACTCGTACTCGACCATGTTCCGCTCGGGATGCCCCACCCCCGTGGGCGGCCGACACGTGGTGCGGACCCATCGCGGCGCCGTGAGCTCGAGCGCGTCGAAGGGCGTATCGAAGATGTGCACCCCCATGTCGCCGAGCGTGCCGGTGCCGAAGTCGACGAGGCGCCGCCAGTTGCCCGGGTGATAGAGGCCGGGCGCGTACGGTCGGGTCGCGGCGGTCCCCAGCCACAGGTTCCAGTCGAGTGACGCGGGCGGCGCCTGATCGTTCGTCGGAGCGGCGCCGTCGTACCCCCAGTTCTTCGACGACCAGGCGTGCACGTGGCTCACCTTGCCGATGACGCCGTCCCGGATCATTCGGGCCGCACGACGATAGATCGCGCTCGAGTGCACCTGGATCCCCATCTGGGTCACGAGCGAACGGGCCTCGGCGACCTGCCGCAACTGCCGGGCCTCGTGGACCTCGTGGGTGAGGGGCTTCTGGCAGTACACGGCCTTGCCCAGATGGAGCGCGCTCATCGCCGCCGGGGCGTGCGTGTGGTCGGGTGTCGAGACCACGACGGCGTCGATCGTGTCGCCCAGCGTCGCGAGCATCTCGCGAAAGTCCCGGAACGACCGGGCGTGGGGGTGGCGTGCGGCCGCCTTCTCGAGCGTCCCCTGATCGACGTCACACAGCGCGGCGACCTCGACCTGCGGATGCGACGCGATGGACGCGAGATCCGCCCCGCCCATGCCCCCGACGCCGATGTGCGCGGTGCGCAGCCGCCCGTTCGGAGATGCGGCCCCGACGCGCGACCGCGCCGTGCCGGAGCCAGCCACCGCGGTGGCGGTGACGAGAAACGTGCGTCGGGACAGGCGGATGGGCGCGCGAAGCGGATATCGGTCGTGATGCGTCATGGCTGATCCTCGAGTCACTCGAGCGGGCGGAAGCGCACCTGCCGCCACCGCACCTGATACGGACCGGTGCCCTTGGCGATGCCGTGCACCTGGAAGCCGATGTGTCCCTCGGCGTCGTGGGGCTGATGGAAGTCGGCGGTGGGCACGTCGTTGATCCAGCTGCGGTAGTGGTCCCCCACGACGAGGATGCGGTATCGATTCCACTCCCCCTTCCGGAAGGCCTTCCGCGCCGCATCGGTGCGGATGGCGTCGGTCTCGGTGAGCGTGCTCCACCAGGTGCCACGCCGGGCCTCGTCATAGAAGTTGCCGGCATGCCCGTCGATCGAGATCTCGCACTGCGGCCCGTAGAGCCGTCCGGCAGGCAGCGGACCCCGCGCACCTTCGGGCTTCTCTCCCTCGGCGGCGACGTGGCTGCGCACCTGCACGCCCGAGTTGAGCGCGTCATCCACCAGCACCTCGAACTCGAGCTCGAAGTCCCGCACGGGATCCTCGGTCACGAGGAAGGTGTTGGGGCTGCCCTCGGTGGTGGTGCCGACGAGCACCCCGTCATCCACCCGATACGTGGCCGACCCGCTCACGATCCGGAAGCCGCCGAGGCCGCCGTCGGCGAACCAGCGCTGCCAGGGAGCCTCGCCCCACGCCAGGCCCGACCAGAGGACCGTGATGCCCACGGCCGTCAGACGCTTCATCACACCCGGTGCGAACATCACCTCACCCTCCGCCACGACCGCTCGGTCTTTCCCGGTGCTCGAGGCACCGTCGTCGGTAGTCTGCGTGACCGTGCCTCGCTTGGCAAACGGCCGACGTCGGCCGATGGTCTCAGCGGGGCGTGATGTGGAGCGATACGCCGCCCACGTTGTCGGCGAGTTCACCGGGGGCCTCGTTGATCCGCACGTAGAGCGGACCGTCGACGACCGCCTCAACCTCCGTCGCGGCCCCCTCGGCGAGCACGTCGAATCCCGGCCGCCGACCCGCTGCGGGTGCGTCGTTCCACTGCGCGATGAGCAGCCGGCCGACCATCCGCCCTCGGTACCACCGCAGCGAGATGCCGTCGGCCTCGCTCTCCAGAACGGTCGTGCGGCCTGGCGGGGTGTCGGCGAGCGTTCCGATGCGATATCGACCCGACGTCTCCACCGTATAGGTACGACCGGCCTCGAGCGCCAGGCCGGTGTTCCGCCAGCCTGCGGTCGCATCCACGTCGATCTCCTGGCGTCCGGTCAGGGGCCGGCCGGGAGACCAGTCGATCGCCATGCGCGGCACGTCGTAGCCGTAATCGACATCCTGCGTGAAGGCATCGAAGTCGCGTGAAGCGCGCGCCGCATCCCAGCCGGGGAGCGCGGCGAGGCGGGCATTCATGTCGGGCCCGAGCGGCCCCTGTTCGAGCCGCGCGAAGGACACCGCGTGCGACGGGTGCAGGGCGAGCAGAGTCACGGCCGCCCAGCTCGCCGCGTAGGCGGCCAGCGCGCGGTGGTCTCCGTGCGACTGGGCGAACACGTCGGCGAGCGAGGGCGCGGATCCGGCCGCGCGGAGCGATCGCAGCGCCTCGATCCGTCCAAACTGCTCCGCATCTCCCGGACGATCGGGGACGGGCGTGGGTACGAACCGTGGGGCGCCGTCGTCGTACTCGATCCGATGGGTCGCGAGGTGCTCAGCGATGCCCTCCATGTACCACGCCGGCGCGGCGAGATCGCGCACGGTGATCGTGAAGGCATGCACGCCCTCGTGGAGCAGCAGGTGCCGTCGATACGCGGGGTTCGACTGGTCGGCGAGCCAGAGTCGATGTCGATCGCAGAAGCCGTTTGCGAATTCGGGCACGTCGTCGGGCAGCAGGCCGGCGGCCCGAAACCGTTCCCGATCCACGATGAGACAGCCGAAGGCACGCCACGCGCCGAGCCGCTCAGGATCCAGCCGGTAATGCCGGCACCATGCGTCGAAGGCCTGATCGAAGACGCCGGGAAGTTCCGCGATGCCGTCACCGTCCCGCGCCGGCCTGTCGGTCGCGAGCACGAGCCGCTCCCCGGTCAGCACGCGCAGGCCCGCGCGGACCGCGCGCTCCGTCAGTGCGGTGACGGCCTCAGGCTCGGCGGCGCGGACCTCAGGGATTGGCGGCCACGGTCCCAGCATCGCGAACAGGGCGCCTACGGCCACCAGGACGCCGGTGCGTCGCCCGGCACCCTCGGCGTGCCGCCGGGGTTGCCGATGGCATGCGGCCCCGACGTCATCCTGGAGCACGGCACCGTCGACGGCTGACCACCGCAGATGGTCGTGGTTTCGCATCCAGCCCAGTTCACCAGCGCCGGCTGCGGGTCGGCAAGCCGTACCGATCACAGGGGAAGCGCCTGCATCGGGAAACGGGGAAATTCCGATCGCACGGTGGGACGACTTCTCGGTAGAACCCCGCGGGAGGACGACCGAGCGATGCGACAGGGTCGGCGACATGGCGTGGCGGTGTGCGCGGTGACCGCGGGCCTGCTCGCATGCGCCGCTGCCGAGCCCGTCGCCGCCGACGACTCCGGGACGGCAGCCGCCGGCGTCAGCGCGTGGGCGACGGGAGGCGGTTCGGCGACGGCGAAGCCGACCGATCCGGACGGCAAACCGGGAGGCGGCGCGACGGGGGCTGCCGCGCTTCCCTACTGGCAGGCGCCGGCGGTTCCGACGGCGGTCATTCAGGGGGGCGCGATTCCGCCGGGATGGCAGCCGCAGGCCGTGCCATACCAGGGGATCGGACCCGACGGGCGGCCGGTGACGATGTACGTCGCGCCGACCTACGTCTTCACCTACCCCGTCGGTCCACCAGTGCCTGCCGTGCCGCAGGTCGACCGTCGCCGTGGCCGCGGCATCATGCGTCCGGGCATCCAGAACGATCCGTACGCCACGGGCTGGAACTATCGCTCCACCGGCGCCACCGCGGTCGCGCCGACGCTCCCCCCGCCCACCGTCGCCCGCTACGCGCCGCAGCCCTACCGCTTTCCGGCCGATGCACGCGCGCTGACGGGCACGCCCCTCGTGCCGCCGGCGACCGTGACTCCCCCCATGCAACCACAGACCTGGGGAGACGCGCCGCCAACCGCGATCGCCGCACAGGCCGTTCCGCCGCCGCCACCCCCGTCCGGCTGGGCGACCGCGAACCTGCCGCCGACTGCCGGACCACCGCCCGCTGGCTGGGGACCGGCCAACCCGGGGGCGGTGCCTGCGGCCCCGGCCAT
>DNLZ01000331.1:2908-5197 GCA_003488325.1 Planctomycetaceae bacterium | reverse complement strand
CTCGTCCACGCATCGACCACGATCGACAGGTTGGCGTTGCGGTCCACCGCGGCGAGCGCCGCCAGTGTGTGGTGCAGGCCGGCGACCGATTCGTCAGGATCGGGATGCGCGTCCCGGCAGGCTGCCGCCAGCGCGACGTCGGCTGGGACTTCACCCGACGTCGCGAGCCGCAGCAGGGCGCGGTAGCCATCGACCGCCGCGTCGAGCACGAGCTTCAGACGCTCCCGGCGCCGCGCTGCCTCGGTGCCGGCGCCCTCGACGAGCGCGATCGTTTCGCGGGCGAGTTCCACACCCCGCACGGGCCGCGCCGCGATCAGGGTCGCGAGTCGCCGACGAAATCCCGCCACGTCGGGATCGACGAGCAGCCGCGCCCGGTCGAGGCTCCCGCCCGAAGCCGCGGCGGCGGCGGCGATGTCGTCCGCGGAGGGCCCTTCGGTCTCCCCGGCATGCTCGCGCTCCAGGAGCAGCCGCACGGTGTCCGTGGGCAACGACCTGAACCGGACGACGCGGCAGCGCGAGCGGATCGTCGGGAGCTGCCGCTCGAGCGACGTGCCCACGAGGATGATCACGGCTCCGTCCGGCGGTTCCTCGAGCATCTTGAGGAGGCAGTTGGAGGCCTCCGTCGAGAGGTGGTCGGCGTCGAGGATGATCGCGGTTCGTCGCGCCGCGACGAGCGGCTGCAGCGTGAGCCTCCAGCAGAGGCCCTCGCGCATGCGATGGGCGGCATCGCCGATCAGCGACTCCAGCGGGATCGTCGCGCGGTCGTCCGGCTTCCGCACCACGTCGATGTCGGGATGCGTGCCGGCCGCGGCCTGCGCGCACGACGGGCAGCGACCGCACGGCACGAGTCCCGGACCGGTGGCGCGGCAGGCGAGCGCCTGCGCGAGCCGCGTCGCGAAGAGCCCCTTGCCGATGCCGGCCGGACCGATGAAGAGGAACGATCCCGCCAGCCGCCCGCGCTCGGCCACCCGCGCGAGCGTCGCGGCCACCTCGTCATGTCCCTCGATGCCCTGCCAGGCCATGCGTCTCCGGACTCCCGCGGCTCGTGCGACGCGAACGTATCACACCGCGTTCCCTTCCGCAGCGTGGTCCCCGGGCGGGAGCCGGTCATCCGAGTGCGAACCGGCTCGCCACGATGGTGCGGATGCGATCGGCGACCACGTCGGGCCCGTCGGTGGCGTCCACGACGACGATCCGCCCGGGATCGGCCCGAGCCTCGGCGAGATACCCGGCGCGAACCCGGCTGCGGTAGTCGTCGCCGCGCCGTTCGAGTCGGTCGAGCGGACGCGCGAGGCGCCGGGCGGCGGTGGCGAGGTCGACGTCGAGCAGGAGCGTGAGGTCCGGGGCGAGGCCCCCGGTGGCGATCGCGCCGACCGAGCGCACGACGTCCGGCTCGAGGCCGCCGGCGTGCCCCTGATAGACGACGTTCGCCAGCAGGTAGCGATCCGAGACGACCCAGCTGCCCCGCTCGAGCGCGGGACGCACGACCTCCGCGACGAGCTGCGCGCGTGCGGCCATGTAGAGCAGCATCTCGGTCGTCGCGGCAAGCGCGAGATCGTGACGGTCGAGCAGGATCGCCCGCACCGCATCGCCGGTCGCCGTGCTGCCCGGATCACGGCACGTGACGACGTCGATGCCGCGATCGCGGAGCCAGTCGGCGAGCCGTGACAGCTGCAAGGTCTTTCCCGAGCCGTCGAGCCCGTCGAGGGTGATGAAGGGCGTGCGCTGCATCGGTCCGCCTGATCACGAGGTGCGATCCCGCGGAAGCCGCTGGATGCCCAGCGGGTCCGTCGGATCGAGGGGGGCCATCCGGCGACAGACGTCGCGCGCCATGCCGGCACGGCCCGTCCGCATCAGGCAGTGCACGAGTCCTTTGGCCGCCTCGTGGAAGGGCCGATTGCCGGCGAGGTCGTGCGGCACCGGCTGCGGGCTGCCCGCCGCGTCGAGCGCCTCCAGGCAGAGCTGGTAGGCCCGGCCGAAGTGGCCGCGCGCGAGCTTGCAGTCGTTCTCCTCGAGTGCGAGGAGGCCGAGGTGCACGTGGGCGTCGAGAAAGTCGGGGCACTCGGAGAGCAGCCAGACGAGCTCGTCGCGCGCGATGTCGGTCTCACCCGCCGCGAGCATCGCCTCCACCTCCTCGAGATCCTCGCGGCGCCGCCGCGCGCAGCGCGGCTGCACGAACTCCCAGCGGGGGCAGTCCGCTCCATCGCGCCTCTCGACGCGGAGCCGGTCGTCGCGGGATCCTCCCGGCCGCCGCTGTCGGGATGTCGCCATCGATCGCACCGCTCGAGC
>DNLZ01000331.1:0-2582 GCA_003488325.1 Planctomycetaceae bacterium | reverse complement strand
GCGGGATGCCACGGGTGAGGTGCCGTTACAGTGACCGTTTGGAACCGAGACGTGACCTCTTTGCAAGGGGTGCCGGTGAAGCGAGCAGCCGTGGGCGGACGCCGCCGCAAACCCGCCGCGACCGTCCCAGCGCGACGGCGGAGCGGACCCCATGCCGCTCCTTCACCTCCGCGGAGCATCGCCCGCGCGCTCGTCCGGTGGTTCGCTCGCGAGGGACGCGACCTGCCATGGCGGAGGTCGCGCGATCCGTACCACGTGTGGGTCAGCGAGATCATGCTCCAGCAGACGCAGGTGGAGCGGGTGCGCGCATTCTTCACGCGATTCACGACCCGCTTTCCGACGGTCGGCGCGCTCGCCCGGGCGCGCGAGGCCGACGTGCTGCGACTCTGGGAGGGGCTGGGGTACTACCGCCGGGCCCGCCAGCTGCACGAGGCTGCCCGCGTGGTCGTCGCGCGGCACGACGGTGCCGTGCCCCGGTCGCCCACGGATCTCCGCGCGCTGCCGGGGGTCGGCCGCTACACCGCCCACGCGATCGCCTCGATCGCCTTCGGCGTCCGCGTGCCGATCATCGAGGCCAACTCCCGGCGCGTCATCGCCAGGCTGGTCGGACACGATCGGCCGGTCGGCGGTGCAGCGGGCGACGAGCCGCTCTGGCGGATCGCCGAGACGCTGCTGCCGTCCCGGGACGTGTCGCGCTTCAACCAGGCGCTGATGGACCTGGGCGCGATGATCTGCACGCCCGCTCGTCCGCGCTGCGACGCCTGCCCGCTCGCGGCGTCATGCGTCGCCCATCGCACCGGTCGGACAGGATCGATTCCCGTGCCGACCGCGCGGCCTTCGGTGCAGCGGCTCCGCGAGACGGCGGTCGTGCTGCGGCGCGACGGCCGCGTCCTCGTGACGCGTCGCGGTGCCGGCGAGTGGTGGGAGGGACTGTGGGACTTTCCCAGGTCGGTCGGTCATCGGGCGGAAGATCGTCGCCTCGGGAAGGTCGCCTACACCGTCACGCGTCATCGGGTGACGTGCACGGTCGTCGAACGGCCGCCGCAGCGCGAGGAGCTGCGGCCTGCGCGGGGCCGCCGCTGGGTCAGTCCGTCCGCTCTGACGGCGCTGCCGCTGGCGGCGCCGGCGCGGCGGATCGCCGCGCTCCTGGGCCCCAGGCGCGGGTCACGACTGCGTCGCGCGGGCGGGGTGCCCGCCGATCCTCCCGTGGAGTGAGCCGGGGTCTCCGGTCCATGGGCGAAGGTTCGTCCCGCGGGCGGGAGATCGGTCCCTCCGACCTGCTCGAGCCGTCACCCATCGGTCGCAGGCAGTCGCGCGCGGGCTGACTTCCGGGGCGCGACGGCGGCGTGGTGCCGGGCCGTCGCAACCTTGGTAACCTCCCATCCGAGGCGTTCCTCGCCGGAGCGCCGCTCACCGCACGGAGTCGATCTTCATGCCCGCTGCCGCGCTGGCGCTCGAGGACGGGACCGTCTTCACCGGCACGCTCTTCGGATCCCGAGGCACGGTGTCGGGCGAGGTCTGCTTCAACACCTCGATGACCGGCTACCAGGAAATCCTCACCGATCCCTCGTACCGCGGGCAGATCCTCTGCATGACCGCCCCGCAGATCGGGAACTACGGCGTCAATGCCGACGACGTCGAGAGCGGTGCGATCCAGATGGCCGGCTTCGTGGTGCGCGAGGCGAGCCGGGTGGCGAGCAACTTCACCGCCTCGGGCACGCTCGGCGACTATCTCGCCTCCGCCGGCGTCGTCGGTCTCGCGGGGATCGACACGCGGGCCCTCGTGCGGCGGCTGCGGATGCGCGGCGCGATGACGGGCGTCCTTTCGAGCGAGGTGCTCGACGCCGGCGAACTCGTCGCGCGGGCCCGGTCCGCGCCCGCGCTCGTGGGACGCGACCTCGTGCGCGAGGTGATGCCGTCCGACGAACGCGAGTGGATCGAGCCCGTGGCGGAGGATGCACGACCACTCCTGCAGCCGACGGAAGGGGGCGTGATGCCGGTCGTCGCCGCTCCCGGTCCCTCACGCCACGTGGTGGCCCTCGACTACGGGATGAAGTGGAACATCGCGCGGCACCTCACCAGCCAGGGCTGCAGGGTCACCGTGCTGCCCGGCAACGCCACGCCCGATGAGGTGCTCGGTCACGAGCCGGATGGCGTCTTCCTGTCGAACGGCCCGGGAGATCCGGAAGCCCTCGGACCGTGCATCGAGACGGTCCGTGCGCTCGTGGGGCGGGTGCCGATCTACGGCATCTGCCTCGGACATCAGCTCCTCGCGCTCGCCTGCGGGGCCCGCACGTTCAAGCTGCCGTTCGGCCATCGCGGCGCCAACCAGCCGGTGATGGACCTCGAGACGGGCCGCGTCGAGATCACGTCGCAGAACCACGGCTTCGCCGTCGACGAGTCCACGCTCCCGCGCGACCTCGTGGTCACACACCGCAACCTCAACGACGGCACGATCGAGGGTCTGCGACACGCGACGGCCCCCGCCGCGAGCGTCCAGTACCACCCTGAGGCCGCCTCCGGCCCGCACGACTCCGCCCACCTCTTCGCGCGCTTCCGCGCCATGATGCCCTGAGTCGACG
>DNLZ01000142.1 GCA_003488325.1 Planctomycetaceae bacterium | reverse complement strand
AACTACCGATACTGCGGCGGTGCTGAACAGAGCCCCGGCGGACCGGCTGTCGGTCCGCTGCCGGTCGATCCCGCTGCAGCACGGCCGGAGGCACAACGTGCGGACGGTGGTGCCCTGGCGGCGGCCGCACCGCTCGACCCGGTTTCCTCGGGCGATGTCGGCCACCAGGCGATACTCGGTGACGCTTCAGCAACAGGCCACTCCTCCCCGCTCGCACCGGGTGCACGAGGCGGTCGCGGGAGCGGTCGCCGCCGCGGCCGGGACGACGCCGCCCGCCCATCGCCCGCCGACGTCCTGCCACCGGCGAAACGCGTCGCCGTGCCCAGTACCCGTGGCGACCTCGATGACGACCTGGAGGCCGACTACGAGGCGGCGCTCGCCGGACTCGAGGTGGATCGCCTGCTTGCCGCGTCCGGCGACCGTCGCGACGAGGCACCGATCGAGCCGGGCACGCGGCTCACGGGCACCGTCCTGTCCATCGGCGGAGATACCGCCTTCATCGACCTCGGCGGTCGCCGACAGGGCGCGCTCAAGCTGACCGGCTGGCTCGAGGAGGGACGTGACATTCCCGAAGTCGGGCAGTCGCTCGACGTCGCCGTCGGCGGACGCAACCCCGAGGACAACCTCTACGACGTCGCCCCGGCGAATCGGGCCGTCGCCGTCGAGAACTGGTCGCAGCTCGAGGCGGGCATGGTCGTCGCCGTCCGGGTCACCGCCGCCAACAAGGGCGGTCTCGAGTGCGACGTCGGCGGTCTCCGCGGTTTCATGCCTGCGAGCCTGGTGAGCACCTGGCGGATCGAGAACCTCGAGGAGCTCGTCGGACAGACGCTCGAGGCGCTCGTCACGGAACTGGTGCCCGCGGCGCGGCGGCTCGTGCTCTCGCGGCGTGCGGTCATCGAACGGCAGGCGGCCGACGCGCGGGCGAAGCTGCTGGAATCGCTCGAGCCCGGGACGGTGCTCGAGGGGATCGTGCGGAGCGTGCGGGACTTCGGCGCGTTCGTCGACATCGGTGACGGCGTCGAAGGGCTCGTGCACGTGAGCGACCTGTCGTGGGAACGCGTGACCACGCCGACCGATCTTCTCAAGGCGGGGGAGAAGATCCGCGTCGTCGTCAAGAAGGTCGACCGGCAGACCGGAAAGATCGGCCTCTCCGCGAAGGATCTCGTCGAGAGCCCGTGGCGGCGGGCGGGGGAGAAGTACCACCTCGGCGCGATCGTGCGCGGCACCGTCAGTCGCATCGCCCAGTTCGGCGCCTTCGTGCGGCTCGAACCGGGAATCGAGGGCCTCGTGCACGTGTCGGAGCTCGCCACGCGTCATGTGCGCAGCGTGACCGATGTCGTGCGGGAGGGGGAGCAGGTCGAATGCCGCGTGCTCGCGGTCGACCCGGAAGGCCAGCGCATGTCGCTCTCGATCAAGGCGCTCGCGCCCGTGCCGGTGGCCGTGGGCGGGGCTCCGGCGGGAGATGCCTCCGAGTCGGACGAGGACGCGGCGGCCGCGCCGCCACCGCCGCCGAAGAAGCGGGCGACACCGCTCAAGGGCGGCCTCGGCGGATCCGACGCGGGGGCGCGGTTCGGACTCAGGTGGTGAGCATCGCGCCGGTGCCCCTCGGCTGCCTGCCGAGTCGGGTGCGACCGTCCGATTCGCTCAGACCGGCTCGATCGTCGTCATGCCCATCCAGGGCACCAGCGGCTGCGGCACCCGCACCGATCCGTCGGCCTGCTGGTGATTTTCGAGGATCGCCACGATCGCCCGGCTCACGGCGATCGCCGTGCCGTTGAGCGTGTGGACGAAGGATGTGCCTTTCTCCCCGCTCCGCCGATAGCGCAGCCCGAGACGCCGTGACTGATAGTCGGTGCAGTTCGAGGTGCTCGTGACCTCGCCCCATTCCCCGGCGGTCCCGCGACCCGGCATCCATGCCTCGAGGTCGAACTTGCGATAGGCGGGCCCGCCGAGGTCGCCCGACGCGGTGTCGATGACGCGGTACGGGATCTCGAGGCCGTCGAAGAGGCGGCACTCGAGATCGAGCAGATGGGCGTGCATCGCCTCGCTCTCCTCCGGCAGCGTGAAGGCGAACATCTCGATCTTCGTGAACTGGTGGACCCGGTACAGGCCTCGGGTCGCCCGCCCGTGCGCCCCGGCCTCCGTGCGGAAGCAGTGACTGATCCCGCCGAGCTTGAGGGGGAGTTCGTCGGCGGCGAAGATCCGCTCGTGATGGGCGCCGCCGAGCGTGATCTCGGCCGTGGCCACGAGCGAGAGGTCGCTGTCGGCGATCGAATAGATCTGCGTCTCGGGACCGCGCGGCATGAATCCGGTGCCCTCGAGGATGGTGTCGCGGGCGAGGTCGGGCGTCGCCATGAGCGTGAAGCCCTCCCGCGCGAGCAGGTCGATCGCGTAGCGCTGCAGCGCGAGTTCGAGAAGGACGCCGGCGTTGGTGAGGAAATAGAAGCCGTGGCCCGCCACCCGGGCACCGGCCTCGAAGTCGAACAGCCTCAACCGCTCGCCGATCTCCACATGGTCGCGCGGCGCGAATGCGAAGGTCCGGCGGGGCGTCGCCCCCTGCCTGATCTCCACGGCCGCGTCCTCACCTCCTTCCGGGGCATCCGGGTGGGTGAGGTTGGGAATCGTTTTGAGGATGGCATCCCCCTCGGACACCACGGCGGCGGACTCGGCCTCCAGGGACCCGATGCGCTCGCGGAGCCGCCGTCCCTCGGCCTTGCGCGCCTCCCGCTCCGCGTGATCGGCCGCCTGGCCGATCGACCGGCTCACCTCGCCCGCCGCCCGGTTGAGGCCGTCGATCTCGGCCTGCAGCTGGCGGCGGCGGAGGTCGAGCTCGGCGAACCGCGTGACGTCCGCGTCGGCACCACGACGACGGCAGTTGGCAGCGACGATCTCGACGTGTTCACAGACATAGCGGCGATCGAGCACGGCAGACTCCGGAGGGACGGGAACGCGGACCCCGGCACGCTGGGAGGAGGATGCCGCGACGCGCGGCCCTGAGCGGTGTAGGATGCGGAGGTCGGGATTCGCACGCGGAGTGTGCCAGAGCGATGTCCGATTCCGCCAGTGCCACCGTCGAGGTCCAGGCCGCCCCGCCCGCGGACGCCACGCCCCGGTCGGAGCCGACGCCGGCCCGCTCGACCGGCTCCAAGCCGAAGCGACAGCCACGCTACCACGTCGTGCTCTGGAACGACGACGACCACACCTACGAGTATGTGATCGCGATGCTCCGAAGGCTGTTTGGCATCGAGCCGGAGAAGGGGTTTCGGATCGCCGAGGAGGTGGACCAGAGCGGTCGCGCCGTCGTGCTCACGACCACACGGGAGCACGCCGAGCTGAAGCGCGACCAGATCCACGCCTTCGGTGCCGACCGACTGCTCGCGCGCTCGAAGGGGTCGATGAGCGCCTCGATCGAGCCGGAAGCGTGACGCAATCAGGGCGGGCTCGCGACCTCACCCGAGCTCTTGGAGGCCAGCGCGATCACGATCTGATCATCGATTGCCGCGGCCAAGAAGCGCACCGAGCCGTCTGCTGCCGCAATACCGGCAGCGCCGGGATGATCGGAAAAGAGGGACGCATTGGCCGTATTACGAAAAAAAGCCGTCGCCGGAGTGGCTGATGGCTCGGGATTGATGATTGCAACGCCCGAGAGATGCGGACCGACGGTCACGCAGTTCTGCCCGGAGGCCCAAAGGCCTCGATAGTCGCGACCCGTCACGATACCACGCCCCGTCACCTCGCAGATGAGCATGGTCTTCGACAGGCCGTCGGTGATCTCCGCGAGTGTGGTGGCCTGAGTCATGCTCGTCGCCGCAGTATTGGGAAAAATCCCATTGTCCGCCGGGTACTGACTGCCCGTTCCAGGCACGATATACCGAGTCCACGTGCTCGCACCACTGCACCCCGCGTAATCGATGCACGCAAGCCCCTCACCCTCCCCGGGATCGAGAGATCCATCTCCATTGCGGTCGAGGATGCGATGATCAGCACCTCTCGAAGGGTGCCGCCTGGATGTGCTCGGACACACATAAAACGGGATCAACGTCGCCGTCGCCTTCCTGTTCCAGCGGCTGTCAAGCGGTGCCTTCAGATAGAGCTGGGCGTCCGGCGCATCCATACCGAAGCTACTCAGCGGTACATCTGCTTGCGACGTGGCAACGGCATGTTGTTCCATGTACTCGAGAAAAAAAGCGGACCACGACACCGTCTTCCGCAGAGTGCCTCCGATGCGGATCTGCAACTGGCCCGGTGGGAATCGCTTGTTGGCATCCGCGTAGAGATGCATCGCGAGACCGATTTGCTTCAGGTTATTCGCGCACGAAGAACGTCGTGACGCCTCTCGCGCACTCTGCACAGCCGGCAGCAGGAGACCGATGAGCACCGCGATGATCGCGATCACCACGAGGAGTTCGACGAGCGTGAACGCCCGGGGAAACGAACCCGGGAATCTCTGATGGGACCACGATCGTGTCGCGTCTCTCATGCACAAACCCCCTCGAATCAGCGCATAGCCCCCTCTGTCGACGACCCTCACCTTACGCTTTCAAAGGGTCGTTTCAAGTGATGAGCGGCGCATGAGCGGCCACGTCCCGCGGGGCTCGGCCGTTGCCTCCGGACCCCCGACCTTCTTCAGAAAACGCACGCCGGGTCACGGCGTCGCCGGAAGGCCCTGCTGGAACC
>DNLZ01000262.1:12275-12790 GCA_003488325.1 Planctomycetaceae bacterium | reverse complement strand
GCCGATCTCACCGCGTCCCGCATCCATCCCGAGGTGCGTCGCACGGTCTCGATGTGGACGGAGTGCGGGATGATCGCCTGCGACTTCAATGCCAAGACCCTGCGCGTCGTGACCGCGTCGCCGAGCGTGCGGAGCGGCACCTTCGCGGCGGCACGGGTGCCCGCCGCCGAGCGGCCCGCGCTGCGGGAGGGCTTCTTTTCGACGGTCCTGCCGCTCGAGCAGTCGACGGTGCCCGAGGGCAACGCGATCGCGGCCGAGCACGACGACTTTCTCGAGGCGGTGCGCACGGGGCGCCCGCCACTGGTCACCGCCGCGGCCGGAGCGGCCGCGCTCGAAATCGCCGCCCGTGTGCTCGAGGCGATGGAGTGCACCCGCTTCGGTGTGGGCCGGCCGGAGGCCGTTCCCACCGCGACCGGCCCCTTCATTCCACACCGCAAAACCGCCTGAGGTTTCCCAGGCCTCCCGGTCGGAAGCAGCTTGGATTTTTTGGAGGGACGCGCCGGCAGGCTGGGCGG
>DNLZ01000262.1:0-11865 GCA_003488325.1 Planctomycetaceae bacterium | reverse complement strand
CCGGTGCGGTCCGACGCCTCAGGCCAGGGAGTCGCCGAAGCGATGGAGCCCCGTGTGTCGATACCACAGGTGGCGGTCGCGCGCCGCCCACGTCCGGACGGACCTCGCATGGCAGTCATGATCCGCCTCGCCCTGAGCTCGTGTCTGGTCGCGGCCGTCGTGCCGGCGCTCGCCGGGGACGGTGCGGTGGTGCCCCCGCCCGTGGTGTTCGAGGATCTCGGGCTCGCCGGCTTCTCGGGAGCGGGCTCGGTGGCCGCGGCCCTGCGGGCCACCTGTGCCACGGCGCCGCGCGACGTCGCGGAGGTGACACCGTTCGCCATCGCCGTCCGCGGGCCGTCGGGCACGGCGCCGACCACGGCGAATCTGCCGCTGGCTGCCGAGGTGAGGAGCCGGATCGAGCGGTTCGACGTCGCCGCCGGCATCCGGGCGAATCCCGAAGTGCTGCGCGAGGGTCCGGCCCACTGGACCGGACGGATCGGCCTGACGAGCGAGGGCGCCAACGGCAAGACGTCGCTCGAGGTGCGCACCACGCTCGGTCGTTGGGAGAGCGACGGACGCCTCGGCGTCGAGGTCGGGCCGCGCATCGAGCGGCGGCTCCGGCGCGGCGCGACGTTCTTCATCGACGGGAAGGCCGAGGCGCAGGCCGTCCGGTCCCAGGACGGCGGCTGGTGGGCCCTCCCGGGGACGACGGCCGCGGACGGCGCCGGCATGCTCGGCGTCATGGCCAGGACGGGCCTCGTGCGCTGAACCGGGAGGTCAGGCGAGGTCGCGGTCCTGGAACAGCACGAGCGCGACGAGCAGCGCGATCGTCGCATAGAGGCCGGCATAGAGCGCGGCCCATGCGAGGTAGATCCACGGCACGGCCACGCCGCCCACGACGGCCGCCTCGATCGTGAAGTGGTCGAGCACCGGCAGGATCGTGGCGAAGAGCTGGCCGACGAAGCGCACGATCGCGAATCGCCCCACGCTCGACTGCACGATGAGCGGCACGAGGTGTCCGAGCGTGTAGACGGCGAAGCAGACGATCAGATTCGGCACCATGCCCAGCCGCGTCGAGACCGCGAGGCTGACGGCGGCCATGAGGATCGTCTCGAGGAGCGACAGCGCGAGGCCCGGCACCACCGTGATCGCCTCGGCGGCGCATTCCGCCCAGAGGGGATCGGTCTTCGAGCTTTCGCGCGCGTCGTAGACGACCTTGAGGCTGGTGGTGGCCAGCAGCGTGCCGCCGAGGATGAGGAAGACGAGGAGCGCGACCAGGACGAGGCCGGCGAACTTGCCGATGATGAACTGCCAACGCTCGAGCGGCTTCGAGAGCACGGTCATCGCCGTCCGGCCCTCGATCTCGTCGGCCACCGCCACGCTCGCGGTCCAGACGACGACGAGCAGCGCCAGCACCTTGATGAGCGTCAGCCCGCTGTCCTTCAGCATTTTCACGTCTTCGCCGAAGGTGTTGTAGGGAATCACGATGAACGACAGCAGGAGCACGATCCCGAGGACGATCACCACGGCGAACACCGGCTGGCCGATCGCCTCCTTCGTGGTGGCGGATGCCACGGCGGCGACGCGTGGCGCGGCGAGCCGGAAGAGCGTGTAGCCGCCGAGGAGCGTGGCCAGCGTGAGGAACGTCCACGGCAGGAGCCCCGCCTCCGGGTACTCAGGAGCGAGCCGCCAGCGGATCGTCAGCCCTGCCGGCTCGTCGCCGGCGTTGGTCGCCTCGAGCTGGGCCTGCTGCCCGAGGAACGGATTCGTGCGGCCCTCCGCCTTCGTCCAGGTCCACGGCACGCCGGCCTCGAGATCGACGTCCGGCACCTTTTCGAGCGCGAATCCGGCGATCGGCTGCTGCGTCCGCACGAGGAGCGAGGCGTCTCCGAGGAGCTCGAAGTCCTGCAGTTCCTGCGGCCTGAGATCGAGCGCGACGGGCATGGCCTTCGTGTGGGGCGGGATCGTGACCTGGGTGGAGGCCTCGCTGCCACCGGTCATGCGTGCGAGCGACCTCGCCACCTGGGCGACGGGAACGAGGGGCGTGAACGCGACCGCGGTGGCCGCGAAGACCAGCAGGAGCCAGGCCAGCGGCCCGAGAAATCCGTCGCGCATGGCGACGCGCAGCTCGGCGGCCGCGCGCGGCCTCACGAGCGAGATCAGCCCGTAGCCGGCGGCCGCCAGCACGAGCGTGAGCGCCGCTCCCACACCGACGAGCCAGATGGGCGGCAGGGCGACGAGCCAACGATTGGCGAAGAGTGGCGTCATGGCAGGCGTGGTGTCAGGGTTCGTGCGACGACCGGTCGAGCCCGGCCCGGCGCGACCCGCAGCCGCCAGCCGTGGACCGTTCCGGCGGTGCGGACCTCCGCAGTATGTCGTCCGTCTCGCCGACGCGGAAGGTGCCGGCCCGGGCCGCGTCCCCGGCGACGGTCCGGAGAGGGAGGCTGACCGCAGAGCCTCAGCCGCCCGCCGGACCTGCGAGCACGACCGACGCCGACTCGTCCAGGCGCCAGCGTTCGAGCACCTGCTGGACGTCGTCGCGGGTGAGCGATTCGACGATTCCGAGCGTTTCCGCGACGGTCCGGTAGGTGCGGGCATGGGCCCACTCCCCGCCAACCTCGAAGAGCCGGCGTCGCGGCCGCTCCCCCGCGAGAACGACGCGGCTGGCGAGCTTGTTCCGCGCCTGGTCGAACTCCGGGCCGGCGATGCCGCGGGTGGCCGCATCGCGATAGATCTCGAGAATCCGCTCGAACTGCGCGTCGATGGCATCGGCGTCGCACGAGAGCTGGGTCACGAAGAGCCCCGCATCGAGGAATTCGTGGTGGTGCAGCGTGGCCTGTTCGGCAGCACCGGAATCGACGAGCGCCCAGTACAGACGACTGCCCGACGAGTCGCCGAGCACCGCGGCGAGGAGCTTGGCGGCGAAGCGGTCGGCGTGACGTTCGGACGGTCCTGGGGACATGCGCACGCCGTATTCGAGGGTCGCCGACGGCCGCACGATTCGCGCGGTGCCCGGACGGGCGGCACGGTCTGGCGCATCGGGGCGGAGCCTCGCCGTGTCGGGCAGCGATTCCCAGCCGCCACAGAGCCGCCGCGCGTCCGCGACCAGCGCGGGGAAGTCGACGGCGCCCGTCGCCGCGAGGACCATCGTGCCGGGGGCGTAGCGGCGGTGGTGGTAGTCGCGCATCGCCTCGACGGGGAGGGCCGTGATCGACTCGACCGTGCCGAGGACGCTGCGCGCGAGCGGGTGGTCGCCGAAGAACGCCGCCCGGCACTGGTCGTCGGCGCCGAACGGGGGCTGGTCGTCGTACATCCGGATCTCCTCCAGGATGACGAGCTTCTCGGTCGAAAAGTCCTCCTCGCGCAGGGCCGGCCGCATCATGCGGGCGATCAGATCGACCGCGTCCGCCTGCCGGTCGGGCAGGACGGTGGCGTAATAGACCGTGTCCTCCTCCGCGGTGTAGGCGTTCGCGCTCGCGCCCATCGCGTCGAACCGCCGGTTGATCTCGTCGCCCGACACGCTCTCCGTGCCCTTGAAGATCATGTGCTCGAGGAAGTGGCTCGTTCCCCAGAGCAGGTCCGTCTCGTCGCGGGACCCGGTGTTGACGAAGAACCCCACGCTCGTCGAGACCGCGTGGGCGGAGGTCTCGGCGATCACCTCGAGCCCGTTGTCGAGCCGCTCACGCAGAAACGCCACGCGGCACCTCCAGCGCTTCGTGGCCGAGCGACACGACGGAGAGATCCTTCGCCGGCTGGGCAGCCAGCCAGTCCTCCACGGCCGCGACCGTGAGCCGGTCGTATCGGGCCAGCTCCTCGGCGAGCGTGCGCATCTCGCCGAGGTGATACCACTGCCTGCCGAGCGATCCCGCGCGTGCGGCGCTCGATTCCTGCTGCATCACCAGCGCGCTTTTGGCGCGAGCCTTGATGCGGTCGAGCTCCTCGGCCGAGATGGTTCCCGGCAGCCGCTCGATCTCGGCGAGGATCACGTCGAGCGTTTCCTGGGCGCGGGCGGCCGTGGTGCCCGCGTAGCAGACGGCGATGGCAAAGTCGCGATGCGTCTGATATCCGGCCGACACGGTGTAGCACAGCCCGCGTCGCTCCCGCACCTCCGTGAAGAGCCGCGAGCTCGAGCCGCCGCCGAGGATGCCCAGGGCCGCCGTCGCCTCGTGCGAGGTGTCGTCCCGGTACGGCGGCTGCGACCACGCGATCGCGACGTGGGTCTGCTGGGCGTCGTGTGGCACGTGACGACTGTGCGGCCCGCGCGGGCCGGGGGCGATCGGCGGAGGCGGATCGCCGCGCCAGTCCCCGAAGAGCCGCGTGCAGCGGGCCACGAAGTCGGGCCAGTCGATCCGGCCCGCCACCGCGATGATCGAGCCGGCGGGCAGCAGGTGCGTCGAACAGAATCGTCGCACGTCCGTGCAGGAGAGCCGTTCGACCTCGGCGGCGAGCCCCTCGGCCGGCATGCCCCACGGAGCCGGGAAGTGGATCTGCCGCAGGGCGAGCATCGTCCGGTGGGCCGGGTCGTCCTCGGTGCCGGCGAGGCCCTGAAGCACCATGTCGCGGGCCGCCTCGAACTCGTCCGGAGGCAGCCGGGGGCGCCGCACGATGTCGGCGAAGATCGGCAGCGCGTCGGGCAGCCGCCGCGCGACCATGGCCCCGGAGAAACTGGCATGGGTCGCGGAGACCGAGTGGGCCCACTGGACCCCCGCGTTTTCGAGATCCTCGACGATGCGGCGACTGTCCCGCTCCCCGGCGCCGCGCAGGCACAGTTCGCCGGATAGCGTGGCCAGACCGCAGCGTCCCGGCCCGTCATGCACCGCTCCTGCGGGGACGTGGATGGCGACGGCCGCCGACTCCAGGTCCGGCAGGTCTTCGCCGAGGAGCGTGATGCCGTTGTCGAGCGTCGCCGAGAACAGGGTCTGCTTCAACGCGCTGTGATCGGCCTGATCGGCCGTCGAATCCGGAGGTCAGGAAAGGGCGAATGCGGCGGGCACGTCGGCAGTCGTCGCGACCGGTGTGTCGCTCGACTTGTAGATCGTCTTCGTGCGCCGGAATCCGAGCCGCTGGTAGAGCCGGACGGCACCGGGGTTGTCGGCGGTCACCTCGAGGGCGGCGGTATGGAGCCCGGCCTCACGAAACGCCGTGAGCACCCGCTCGATGAGGCACGTTCCGAGCCCGACGCCGCGATGGCCCGGAACGACCCCGACATTCTGAATCATCCCCACCCGACCGCGCTCCATGACGCCCTGGATGGTCCCGCACCACTGCAGGCTCGACGGGCAGGTGCCGCGGGCGACCAGCCAGGTGGCCGCAGGCAGGAATCCCGCCTTGGCCCGGATCTCCGCCATCAGCCGGCGGCAGCCCTCCAGATCCCCGAGGCAGGGAAAGACGAGGGCATCGATTTCGTCCCGAAATGCACGAAACTTCGTGCGGGCGTGGACGTCGAGGATCGCCTCGTTCCACGGGACGAAGCGGTAGTGGGCGGGCAGCGTCGCCGGACCGCGCGACCTGGCGAGGTCCGCCTCCATGCGAAACCGTTTGAAGTAGGTCGTCTGCAAGGCGAATCCGCTCCGGACACTGAGGATGACAATACGAGCATGCCACACGGTGGTCAACGCGCCGGTCGGCGCAGGGCGCGGATGGCGGCTGCGAGCGGGCGCGCGTCGCGACCGACGGTGCGGCGGCGACGCGGGATTGCGGCGGTGGGGCCCGCGGGCTACGCTTTTTGGGCAGTCAAAAAATGATTTTTGAGCCATCGAAATGCGAGCCGGACCCCGGTGTCCCGGCCCGACGAGCGCTGATCCGTCGGGCGATCGGGGCTTCGGTCCTCGCCCTGGTGATCGGCGGAGGCTGCGGTCGTGCGGGGGGTGATCGGACCGCCTCCCCGGGAAACGCGAGCCGTGCCGGGGCGGTGCGCGTGGTGGCCACCACCACCATCGTCGCGGATCTCGTGCGGCAGATCGGGCAGGATCGCGTCGAGGTCGATTGCCTCATGGCGCCGGGCATCGACCCGCATTCCTACAAGGCCACGCCGCGGGACGCGGATCGGCTGGCGGCGGCCGACCTCGTGGTCGCCTCGGGACTGCACCTCGAAGGGCGGCTGGCGGATCTGCTCGGGCGACTCGGTCGCCAGCGACCGGTCGTGTCGGTCGGCGACGGCCTGCCGCGCGACCGCCTGCTCTTCGGAGGCCCGGAGATCGCCGATCCCCACGTCTGGTTCGACGCGTCCCTCTGGGCCCTCGCGGCACCCGTCGTCGCGGACGCCCTCGCGCGGCTCGACCCCGCGGGCGCCGCCGCGTACGACGCGGCGGGGCGGGCGGTTGCCGCGCGGCTCACCCGCCTCCACGCGGACCTCGCCGCACGCATCGCCGCGATCCCCGACGAGCGTCGCGTGCTCGTCACGGCGCATGACGCGTTTCGCTACTTCGGCCGCGCCTACGGCATCGAGGTCGTGGGCGTGCAGGGCCTGAGCACGGAGAGCGAGGCGGGCCTCGGCGACATCAACCGACTCGTGGAACTGCTCGTCGCGCGGCGCATTCCCGCCGTGTTCGTCGAGACGAGCGTGTCGGACCGGAACGTGGCGGCGCTCGTCGAAGGGGCGTCCGCCCGCGGGCATACCGTCACCCTCGGCGGCAGGCTGTATTCCGACTCGCTCGGTGCGCCGGGCAGCGGCGCCGACACGCTGGAGGGCGCGCTCGAGGCCAACGTCGCCGCCATCGTGACCGCGCTCGGCGGCGACCCGGCCCCGGTCGTCGTCGAGCCATCCGGGCGGGCCACGCCGGGGGACACGCGGTGAGCGGGGCAGTGCGACAGGCATGCCGATGACCGATTCCGCCACCCCGTCGGCCACGGGCGATCGTCCGGTGCCGCTCGTCGAGTTTCACGACGTCACGGTCGCGTACGGCCGGCGCCCCGTTCTCTGGAACGTCGATCTCGTGATCGACGCGCCGTGCCTCTTCGGGATCATCGGCCCGAACGGCGCGGGCAAGAGCACGCTCCTCAAGGCCGCGCTCGGCCTCGTGCCGCTCGTCGGCGGAACGGTGCGCTTCGCGGGAGTGCCGCTCGCGCGGGCGCGGCACACGATCGGCTACGTGCCGCAGCGCGAGAGCGTCGACTGGGATTTTCCGGTGAGCGCGTTCGACGTGGTGCTCATGGGCACGTACGGCCGCCTCGGGTGGTTCCGCCGGCCCGGACCCGCGGAGCGGGCGTCGGCCCGGGACAGCCTCGCCCGTGTCGGGCTCGCCGACGTGGCCGATCGGCAGATCGGCCGGCTCTCGGGTGGTCAGCAGCAGCGGGTGTTCCTCGCCCGCGCGCTCGCGCAGGAGGCGGCGATCTACCTGCTCGACGAGCCGATGGCGGGCGTCGACGCCCGATCCCAGGAACAGATCTTCGACGTCCTCGCCTCCCTGCGCGCATCCGGCCGGCTCGTGGTCGTCGTCCACCATGACCTGCGGACGGCCGCCGAGTGGTTCGACCGTGTGGCCCTCATCGACATGCGTCTCGTCGCGGCCGGGCCGACGGCGACCGTGCTCACACCGGACAATCTGAGACGCACCTACTCCGGGCAGGTCGAACTGCTGCGCGAGGTCGGTCTGGCGGTCGCCGAACGGGGGCGCACGTCGTGAGCGGCGGCCTCCCGAGCAGTGCGGCGCTCGTGGCTGCGGCATCCGGCCTGTCGGCGTCGCCGACAGGCTCCACGGTGATCGGCATGGCAGTCCCGGGCGTCCCGTACAACACCCTCGTGGTGGCCTGTGGGGTCGCCGCGGTGGGGTGCGCCGCCGGGGTGGTGGGCAGCCTCGCGCTCCTGCGGAAGCGGCCGCTCGTGGGGGATGCGGCGGCGCATGCGACACTCGCCGGCGTCGCGGGGGCGTTTCTGCTCACCGGCCGCCGCGACCTCGCGTCGCTCCTGACCGGAGCGCTCGTCGCGGCGCTCGTCGGGCTCGGCGCGCTCGTCCTCGTGCGTCGTGTCACCCGCACCCGCGACGACGCCGCGACGGCGATCGTCATCGGCGGTGGCTTCGGCCTCGGCATCGCGCTGGTCTCCGGCATCACGGCCCGGGGAATTCCCGGCGGGGGCGGCCTCGAGCACTTCCTGCTCGGACACGCCGCCGCCCTGACGGCCGACGACGCAAGGCTCCTGATGGCGGTATCGGCGACGGCGATCACGCTCGTGGTGCTCGCGCTCAAGGAGTTCACGCTCGTCGCCTTCGACGCGTCGTTCGCCGCCGCGACGGGCTGGCCGATCGTGCTGCTCGACCAGGCGTTGGTGACGCTGGTCGCGGTGATGGTGGTGGTCGGGCTGCCGGCCGCGGGAGCCGTGCTCGTCACGGCGCTCATCGTCATTCCGCCGGTCGCCGCGCGGCAGTGGACCGAGCGCGTCGGCACGCTCGTGGCGCTTGCCGGCGGGGTTGGTGCCACGGCCGCGGTCGCCGGCGTCGTCGTGACCTCGGCTCGCCCGGGGCTTCCGACCGGGCCGGTCATCGTGCTCGCGGCCGCCTGTTTCTGCCTCGTGTCGGTCGTCGCCTCTCCCCGGCGCGGGTGGCTGGTGCGGACGCTCCGTGCCGCGGCCGAACGACGCGCGTGGGCCGCCGGTCTCCTGCTCGACGCGTGCGTCCGTGCCGCGGAGCGCGGCGACGGCACGTTCACGGTCACCGACGTGACCGACGGCCGCACGGCCCGTGCGGCGTGGCGCATGCTCGAGCACGAGGGACTCGTCGAACGACTGCACGAGCCCACGGCCGAGGCGCGCGTGCCGCGTGACGCATGGCGACTCTCGGTGCGCGGACTCGATCGCGCCCGGCAACGTCAGCGACGCGCGGCGGAATGGGTTGCGGCGTTCGACCGTGCGCCGGCCGCCGCGAAGGAGCGGTTTTCGCTCGATCTGCCGGCGTGCGCGATCACGACCGACGCCGGTGACACGAGGGCGACATGATGGCGGGCACCGCGGGCGGCATGCACCTGTGGGCGATCGCCACGGCGTCGGTCGTGGCGGCGGCCTGCGCGCTCGTCGGCACGCTGCTCGTCGTGCGCCGCCAGAGCCTGCTGGGGGATGCGATCGGCCACGCCGTTCTGCCCGGCATCGCGTTGGCCGTTCTGGCCGGCGCGCGTCCGGGAGGCGTCGCCGTGTTCGGTGCCGCCGTCGCCTGCGCGCTCGTGACGGTCGGGCTCGTCCAGGTGCTGCGTGCCGTGGCCGGACTCGCCGAGGACGCCGGTGCGGGCGTGGTCTTCACGTCGCTCTTCGCGGCGGGCGTCGTGATCGTGACGCTCGGAGCCTCACGGATCGACCTCGATGCCTCGTGCGTGCTCTACGGGATCCTCGAGATGGTCCCCTTCGACACCGTCCCGGTCGGCGGCGTCGAGGTGCCGCGCGGGTTCGTGTCGAGCGCGGCGGTCCTCGCCGCCCTCGTGGCGGTCGCGGTGCCGACCTGGAAGCTGCAGGTGTTCAGCGCGTTCGATCCCGACGGCGCCCGCGCGGCGGGCGTGCCGGTCGCGGCCGTGACGACCGGCCTCCTCGCGGCCACCGCGGTCGCCACGGTCGCGGGCTTCGAGGTGGTCGGCGCGGTGCTCGTGGTGGCGCTGCTCGTCGTGCCGGCGGCGGCCGCGGAACTGCTGGTGCACCGCCTGCATCGCGTGGCGCTGCTCGCGGTCGCGTTCGCGGTGGGCGGAGCGATCGTGGGCTACCTGCTCGCCTACCGTTGGAACACGAGCGCCGGGGGTGTGATCGCGGTCGTTCTCGTGGCGCAGTACGTGGTCGCCGCCCTGCTCGCCCCGGAGGACGGCTGCGTCGCCCAGGTGGCCGGACGCGTCCGTTTCGCGTGGCGCGTCGCGCGCGAGGACCGTCTGGCTGCGGTGTGGCGGGCCATGGAGCAGCGCGGCACTCCGGCAGGTCCGCGCTCCGCGCTCGAGCACCTCGCCGGGTGGTGGCTTCGCGTGCGGGGCCGCATCGTCGGCGCGGCGTCGCTGTCCGCCGCCGGGCGACGCGAGGCGGAGATGGTCGTGCGCTCCCATCGGCTCTGGGAGGCCTGGCTCGGGCGTCACGCCGACCTGCCGCTCGACCACCTGCATCCGCCCGCCGAATGGGTGGAACACCATCTCGGTGAGGCCGCGCGGCGTCGCATCGAGGCGGAACTCGAGCACGGCCGGGGCGACCCCCACGGCCGCGAGATTCCTCCGGAGGCCTGAGGGCATGCCGGGCGGGCCCCTGGGCCGTCACTCCTGCGCACGTGGTCACCGACCGGGACGGCGCCGGGAGCCAGGCCGCGCCGTGCGGGGCCGCGTCGCCCCGCGGGCCGTGCCATGCAGCCGACGCAGCACGGCGAGGTTGCGCCGATCCTCGTCCGGGCAGGGTCGCCCGTCGGCACCTTCTTTGGGCGTCTCGAGCACCAGCGGAACATGGGCCAGGAGCGGATGGCGCACGAGGAGCCCGAAGGCTGGCTCGCCGATGCAGCCGCGGCCGATCGCCTCATGACGATCGACCCGCGCACCGAGTTCGCGTTTCGAGTCGTTCGCGTGGATCAGCTTCAGGCGATCGAGCCCGATCGCGGCGTCGAAGCGCGTGAGCGTCGTCTCGAGCGCCTCTGCCGGGAAGAGGGGATAGCCCGCCGCGAAGACGTGGCAGGTGTCGAGGCACACGCCGACGCGCCCGGCGAGGCCCGGTTCGGCGTCGATCACGTCGAGCATGGCGCCGATCTCCTCGAACGACGCCCCGAGGCACGACCCCTGGCCGGCCGTCGTCTCGATGAGGATCCCGGCGGCGAGGGGATGCGTCTGCCCGAGTGCCCGGGCGATGCCCTCCGCGGCGCGACGGACCGCCGTCGCCACCTGCTGCTCTCCGGCGGCGCCGGGATGGGCGACGACCCACGGGATGCCCAGCATCTCGGCCCGCTCGAGCTCCTCGGCGAGCGCCGCGATGGATCGGGCGCGGAGCGCCGGATCCGCGGCGGCCGGATTGATGAGGTAGGAATCGTGGGCGACGACGAACCTCAGGCCGGCGGTCCGCACGGCGTCACGAAACGCGGTCGCGTCCTCGGGGGCGATCGGCTTCGTCTCCCAGCGGTTGATGTTTCGCGTGAACACCTGCAGGCAGTCGCAGCCGGTCTCGACCGCGCGTTCGACCGCCCGGGTGAATCCGCCGGCGATCGACTGGTGCGCCCCGAGTGGCCGAGCCAGGGGACGCACCGCGGAGCGGCGGCTGGTCCGGGGGGGACGCGGTGCAGCGGCACGGCGCGGCGGTCGGGGTGCCATGAATCCGGTTCTCTTCGTGATGAGGGAACGGCGATGCCTCGCACGCCGTCGGGAGCGGAAAATCCCGCACCCCGGAGGGGCGCACTTTCGTCTTCGCCGCGGTCGTTCGTAGACTACCCGCGATGGCGACCTACGCACTCCTGCTCGCGACGTTGTGCATCGCCGGCCTCGCGGCCGTCGCGACCGCGTTCGCCCTCAAGCCCCTGCGGCTCTCCAGGCAGGCAGAGGCGATCGCCCGGGCACAGCGCGACTTCCATCGTCAGCGCGAGCCTCTCGAGGCGAAGTTCATCGACCGGGCCGCCGCCAGCGGCAAGCCTCGCGGTCTGCGGTGGGTCGACGTCGAGTTCGACGACGACGTCGTCTACGCCCGCGACCGGCGCTCGCGTCGCCTCAAGGCGATGGTGGCGGTCGAGGTGCGGTTCGAGGCGGTGGCCGGCGGTGGCATGGAGGAGGTCGAGGCCGTCTCGCGGGTCCGTGCGGCGACGGCCGAATTCCTCCACGACGGCACCCGGTGGATCACCGAGGGACGGATCTATTTCAATCTCGCACCTTCGGCGACCGTGAAGTATCTCGCGGCCGATCTCGAGCCGGTGGCCGAGCAGCCCGTGGCGATCCAGCCGGGCATGACACGCGGCTGAATCG
>DNLZ01000051.1:10859-12199 GCA_003488325.1 Planctomycetaceae bacterium | reverse complement strand
GTGGCGGCATCGGATACGCGCCGCGGGCCCCCGGCACGCGCCTCCGGTGGTCCGCGCGTTGGGGCGCCGTCGCGGGCCGCTCGCACCGTGCGACCATGAGGGTTTGGTGAGGCATTTTCCCGTGGCCGCGCGGCTCGGCGGTCTGCTACCTTCCCCGGCCCGATGCCCTCGGCGATGGCTCGCCTCGCAGGGCGTCGCGACTTCCGCCGGAGGCCCCACCTCATGCAACGGACTCATTGCTGGTCGAAAGGCCGCGTGAAGCACGCCGGATCACCTTCGCGACGGCCGCGGAACAGCCCGCTCGCGCTCCAGGTCCTCGAACCACGACTGGCGCTCGACGCAACCGGTCGAGGCTCGCTCGCACGGTCAGCACGGGTCGACGTCGTCGCTCCGTCGATCGAGGCGATCCGGATCGTGCCACCGGAGGGCGACGGATTCTTCGGGGCCACTCCGGTACGGACCGCCTATGCGGCCGGGGACCGGCTCACGTTCCGGGTCACGTTCACCGAGCCAGTCATGGTAAGCGGCAGGCCCACGCTGCCGGTCGCGATCGGTGGCGTCACGCACGATGCCGCCTCGACGGGGGCGTCGCGGCGATCGCGGTTCGTGACGTTCGCGCTGACACTGACGGAGGATGTCGGTGATGCGCGCGGCGTACGCGTTGCCGGACCGATCGGGCTCCCGAACGGGGCTTCGATCCGCGATGCCGCGGGCCATCCGGCCGAGCGAGCGGCGTCGGAAGATTTTCCCGGCGTGGTGATCGATGCCACGGGGCCCCGGGTGACACGCTTCTCCGAGCCGATCGTCAGCGCACGGGGCCGCGTCACCCTCGATGTCACCTTCGACGGTCCTGTCCGGGTCACCGGGGCGCCGATCATTCCCTTCTCGGTCCTCGGCGTGCCGCGCCGGCTGGAATATGTCGCCGGATCAGGCAGCCGGACGCTGCGCTTCGCCTACGCCCCACGGCCCGGAGAACGGCCTTCCGACTCCACGGTCGCCCTGCCGGAGGCCCCGGCGGTCGTCCTTCCCGGCGGCGCTTCGCTCGTCGATCGCCTCGGCAATCGCCCGCGGTCGCTCGCGTCACCGACCGCCATCATGCTCACGGCCGCCGGCGCGTCTGAAAACAACGACCTCGGAGCCCTCGTCGGCACGTTCTCCGCCTCGGATCCGGACGGGAACGGCGACCTGATCGCATACGAACTCGTGCCGGGCGTCGGCGCGGACGACAACTCGCTCTTCAGGATCTCAGGCCGTCGTCTCGAAGCCACGACGATCTTCGACTACGAGCGGAGGGCGACGTACTCGATCCGCGTCCGGGCCACCGACTCCGGTGGCTTGGC
>DNLZ01000051.1:574-10457 GCA_003488325.1 Planctomycetaceae bacterium | reverse complement strand
CCGGAGAACACGAGCACCGAGCGCCGCGTCAGGGTTGCCGACATCAACGTCACCGACGACGCGCTCGGGACCGCGACCGTCACCCTGTCCGGGCCCGACTCGGGAAGTTTCGAGGCCGACGGTGGCGTGATCTACCTGAAGGCGGGAACCGCTCTCGACTTCGCGACGAAGCGGTCCTACTCGGTCGCCGTCCAGGTTGCCGACGCCGCGGCCAGTGCCGCCCCGCCCGTCACCACGGACTTCACGCTGGGGCTGATCGACGCCAGCCCCTACACCGACGCCATCGCCCGCGCGATCCGCGACATGGAGACGCGTACGGGATCGGAAACGAGCGAGGGGCTCCTGTGGAGCGTGACCGACGGCAATGCCCTGCGGGGGCTCGGCACCGAGCAGCCGGAGTGGCTCCTCCCGACCCATGATGCGTGGGGAGCCGTCACGGCGCACGACTCGTCGCGGGCGCAGAACCACCTGCTCGCCTCGATCACGAGCATCATCGCGAATGCGGAAAAGGTGGTCGATATCTCGAGCCTCACGAAGGTGGCCGACGGCGACTTTCGGCGGGCGATCGTCGCGGGGGCGACGCAGGCATACCAGGCGGGTCGGTCGCCGATCATCCGCCTCCTGTGGGGCAGGACACCGCTGTCGGTCATCGACGGCGACGCCGCGGCCCTGCGGTCGCTGCAGCGCGAGATTCACGAGGCGGCTCCGGGACTCTCGGTCGTGGCAGCGCTGATGGACGACGTGTCCGCCGTGCCTCTGCAGGTCTCGTGGAACCACTCGAAGATCGTCGCCGCCGACGGCCGGGTGGCACTCGTTGGCGGCATCAACATGTGGTCGGCGGATTACCTCCAGTCACGTGATCCCGTCACCGATCTGGCGATCGAGGTCGAGGGCCCGGCCGCCTTCGCCGCGCATTCGTTCCTCGACGCGCTCTGGAGATACTGCTGGACCGAGCGCGACCACATCGGCGTCTCCATCGACTCCTTCCTCGCCCCGGGTGTGGCCTTTCCCGCCACCGTCACCTCGTTGATCGAGCCGTCACGACCCGTTGGCGGCGTGCGCGTGCTCGCCGTGGGCAGGGCCGGACACGTCTTCACCGGGAGGGTGACGGGCACGATCGACGACCACGCGGTCAGTGCGGAGGATCAGGACGCTTCGCGGGTCGTCGGGCTGCCGAATCCCATGAACGGCAACGCCGCCTGGGACGGCAACAATCCCAGCGATACCGCGCTGCGGACGCTGATCGACCTCGCCCAGACGGAAATCGTCATCTCGCAGCAGCAGATGGAGTTTCCGTCGCCAGGTGCCGTCGTGGGGCAGCTGCCGCACTTCGACGTGCGACTGTTCGACGCGCTGGCCCGCCGCGCCATCGCGGGGGTCAAGATCACGATCGTCGTCTCCGGCACCATCACCGGCGCGTATTCCGCGTTTCCAGCCCTCACGATGCGGGTGCTCACATCCCGGCTGGAGAAACTCCTCGGGTCTCGCGACCGGGCGGTGGAGGTGGGGGCGTCCCAGGTGACGATCGCCCCCTTTCGCTTCAGCGAGGGCTCGGGCTGGCCCGGCACCGGCGTGCTGTTCGTCGACAGACCGAGGCTCCACAGCAAGATCATCTCCGTCGACCGCGCCGTCTCGTACGTCGGCTCGCAGAACGCGTATCCCAACGAACTGATGGAGTTCGGCTTCATCGTCGAGGATCCGGCGGCCGTCGCCGACCTCGAGCGCACCTACCTCGACCCGATGGTCCGCTACTCGTCCGCCGCGGCCCTGTCGTGGTCGACGTGATGCGAGGCCCGCTCACCTGCGCCGCAGCCGGTCGAGCAACACGGCGGCGAGGATCACGAGGCCGAGCACGATCTTCTGCGTGTAGCTCTCGATGCCGGCGAGGTTCATGCCGTTCTGGATGACCGCGATGACGAGGGCGCCGACGAGCGTGCCGATGACCCGCCCCTCGCCTCCGCCAAGCGACGTGCCGCCCACCACCACCGCGGCGATCACGTAGAGCTCGTACATGGCGCCGTAGGTCGGCGAGCCGCTGCGGAGCTGCGACGCGAGCACGACGCCGCCGAGACCCGCGAGCAGGCCGCTGGCGACGTAGGCCGCCCGCACGACCCGCCTGACCGGCACGCCCGCGAGCCGCGCGGCTTCGGCGTTGCCGCCGACGGCGTACAGGTGGCGTCCGAGCCTGGTGCGCGACAGGACGACGTGGGCGGCGACGTAGAGCAGGACCGTGAGCAGCACCGCGTTGGGAATGCCCGCCACGTCGGCACCCCGGCCGAGCCGCACGAACGACTCGGGCACCTGGTGGATCGATTCACCGCCGGAGAGGATCGACGCCAGGCCGCCCGCCACGAGCATCGTCGCGAGCGTGACGATGAACGGGGGCACCTGGAAGAAGGTGATCACGGCGCCGGTGCCCCAGCCCACGAGGCCGCACGCGACGATCGCCGCCGCGCAGGCCAGCACCATGCCGCCCGCCGATGCGTCGACCCCGCCGAGGTGGTCGCGGATGAGTCGCGTCGCCACGACCGACGACAGCGCGGCGAGACTGCCGACGGAGAGGTCGATGCCGCCGGTGATGATCACCGCCGTCATGCCGATCGCCATGATCGCGATCACGGCGATCTGGTTGGCGACGTTGACGAGGTTGTCACCGCGCAGGAAGTTCGGCCACCGGCGCGCGGTCGGCACGAACACGCGAGGGGACCCGAGCGTCGGGAATGCCGCGGGAATGTCGGCCAGCACGAGCCAGCCGGCGGTCGTGGGCGTGGCGGCGACGGCATCGAGCCGACCACCGGCCGCGGCGAGCCTCCCGAGCGCCTCCCGGGCGGTGGCGGGGTCGCCCCGCACCACCTCGACGCGATCCTCGTTCCCGGGGCTCAGTTCCCTCGCGAGTGCCTTCGCGAATGCCTGCTCCTCGGGCTGCGATCGGACCACCACGAGGATCCGCTGGTCGGTCGGGCCGGCGGCCCGGATCGTCGCCGCGAGGCGACGCGCGGCGGCATCGTCGAGCGGCGCCTGGTCGGCGATCGTGAGGATGCTCAGCGCCCCCACGAGCACGACGAGCACCGGCACCATCCGGTAGTCCGCGAGCAGGCGGTGGCCGAGCGGGCCCATGCGTCGTTCCTCAGGCGGGTCGTGTCAGGCGACGGCCAGGGCCATCACCTGTTCGGGGGTCACATCCGGACCGTTGGCGATCTCCCCGGTCACGCGTCCGTCGTGCATCACGAGAATCCGGTCAGCCATGCCGAGCACCTCAGGCAGGTCCGAGCTTGCCATGACGATGGCCTTGCCGGAGGCGGCCAGCTCGTTCATGAGCAGGTAGATCTCCCGCCGGGCGCCGACGTCGATGCCGCGCGTGGGCTCGTCAAAGAGGAGCACGTCGCTCGATCGCGCGAGCCACTTGGCGAGGACGACCTTCTGCTGGTTGCCACCCGAGAGCGTGGCCGCCGGCACGTCCGGGTGCGCGAGCCGGACGCGGAGCTCGGTCGCGAAGCGATCGACGAGCGCGCGCTCGCGAAAGCGGTCGATGAACCCCGCCCGCGAAAGCCCCGCGAGGTTCGGCAGCGCGATGTTCTCCCGCACCGGATGCGAAAGAACGAGTCCCTCCGCCTTGCGGTCCTCCGTGAGCAGCGCGATGCCCGCCGCGATCGCGTCGCGCGGCGAGCGCACGATGACCGGCCGGCCATCGACCTCGATCGTGCCCGCCTCACGACGGTCGGCTCCGAAGACGAGCCGCAGCGTCTCCGTGCGGCCCGCGCCGACGAGTCCGGCGAGCGCGAGAATCTCGCCCCGCCGGACCGTGAACGAGACGTCCCGCACCGCTCCCCCGCGGCGCAGCCCGCGGGCCGCGAGCCGCACCGGACCGGGCACCACGTCACGGGCAGGGTACTCGTCCACGAGATCGCGGCCGACCATGAGGGCGATGAGGGCGCGGCGGCCGAGGGAGCCGGTCGGACCGCCGCCGACATTGCGACCGTCGCGCAGCACGACCACGCGGTCGCACACGGCGGCGATCTCCTCGAGCCGATGGCTGATGTAGATGACGGCGACGCCGCTCGACCGCAGCTCGCGGATCACGTCGTGCAGCCGTGCCGCCTCGGCGTGTGAGAGCGATGCCGTCGGCTCGTCCATCACGAGCACCCGGGCGTCGGTGGAAATCGCGCGGGCGATCTCGACGAGCTGCTGCTGGGACGTGGTCAGACGGCCACAGGGGACGTGCGGATCGACGTGTGCCCCGAGTCGTGCGACCAGGTCGACGGTCCGGCGGCGCTCCACGGCGGGCGCGAGGAAGCCGTGCCGCGTCGGCTCCTGGCCGAGAAAAATATTCTCCGGCGCCGTCAGGCCCGGGACGAGGCTGAGCTCCTGATGGATCACCGCGATCCCTGCCGCGCGGGCCTCGCGAGGCGATCGCCACGCGACCACGCGGCCCGCGAGACGGATGCTTCCGGCGTCGGGCGCGACCACGCCGCCGAGCACCTTCATGAGCGTGCTCTTGCCGGCGCCGTTTTCCCCGACGAGCGCGACGACCTCGCCCGCCGCCACCTCGAGGTCGACCCCGTCGAGCGCCCGCACGCCGGGATACGACTTGACGATGCCCGTCATCGCAAGGAGCGGAGCCGCAGGATCCGCGTCGCACCCGGGACGCGCGCCCGCGGTCATGAGCCGCCGCCGTCGGTCGTGAGGGAAGGGTCGTTCTGGGCATCGGCACGCCGATAGAGCGCCGTCGGAATGAGCACCTCGCGCTCGGTCGGCTCCCCGCGCGAGTGACGCACGATCGCCTCGACGACTCCCTGCCCCATGCGGTCGGGAAACTGCACCGGGTCGGCATGAATGCGGCCGTCACGGATCGCCAGCCGGCCCTCGGGCTGCCCGTCGAAGCCCACGACCACCACCTCGCCGACGCGGCCGGCCTTCTCGAGCGCCGCGACCGCCCCGAGCGCCGCCGGGTCGTTGATCGCGAAGATGCCGCGCAGGTCGGGCGTCGACTGGAGCACGTCCTCCGCCGCCTTCGCGCCGATGTCCTTCGCGCCGCCGCTTTCGAGTTCGCTCACGATCTCGATCGCCGCGTTGCCGGCCGCCTCGTGCTCGTCGATCACCGTACGGAATCCCCGCACGCGGAGCCGGCAGGACTCCGCCTGCTTGAAGTGCAGGATCGCGACCTTCCCCCCTTCGGGCCCGAGCGCCTCGATCATCGCCCGTGCCGCCTCACGCCCTCCTCCCTCGTTGTCCGTGCAGACCTGTGTGACGATCTCGACCCCCGGCTCGTGGCACGGGATGTCCACCGTGAAGACCGGGATGCCGGCGGCGTTCGCCTCACGGATGACCGGCACGATCGAACGGGAATCGCACGGGCTCAGCACGATCGCCGCCACCCCGCGCACGATGAAGTCCTTCACCTGGTTGCCCTGCCTGGCCGGATCCTTGTCGGCACTCACCACGAGCGTGGTGTAGTCGTGCTTCGCCCCCTCGGCGGTGATCGTGTCACCGATGACCTTGAAGAACGGGTTGTCGAGCGTCAGGAGCGAGACGCCGATCGTGCGGGCCGAGACACCCGCCGGTGTGGCGGCGGGTTGCATGGGCCGTGAGCCACAGCCGACGGCGAAGATGGCAGCCGGCGCGAGGAGCAGGAGGCGGCCGAGCAGCCGTGGCAGGCGACCGAGCGTCATGGTTTCGTGTCCCCTCGGGTGTCGTGTCCCCTCGACGGCCTGCCGCACCCTGCACCGCGCACGTGCTGCCCGACTCCCTCCTCTTTTCGCAGCCGTAACCGACATTTGCAACGTGTCGCCGCCATGGGTGTCGGGCCCCTCGGGGACTATACTTGCGAGGTGCGGGCATCCGATCCGCCCGGACGCGTGGTCGAGGACCGAGCCCCATGCCGTCGAATCCACGACGACCAACCGTGATCGGAGCGTGGCTGTCGTTGGCGATGGCGGTGTACGTCTCGTCGGCGGATCCCACGCGCACCGCGGCCCTGGCCGCCGAGGCGGCGGCGGCCGACCTCGACTTCTTCGAGTCGCGGGTGCGACCGCTCTTCGTCGCCCACTGTGCCGAGTGCCATTCGCGGACCGGCGGCACGGTCGAGGGGGGGCTGTCGTTCGACACTCGGGGCGACTTCCTCGCAGCCGCGGACGTGGCGGCGGCGGGCAGACCGGACGACAGCCTTCTCATCCACGCCGTGCGGTACGACGGCGACCTGCAGATGCCCCCCGACGGGAAACTTCCCGCCGCGGCGATCGCGACGCTCGAGGAATGGGTGCGCCGAGGACTGCCCTGGCCCGATGACGGTGGGCCGGCGCGGGCCGAAGCCTTCGATATCGCCCGCCGCACGGCGGAACACTGGTGCTGGCAGCCCCCACGGGCGTCGCCACCGCCGGCGGTGACCCGCGCCGAGTGGTGTCGCGATGACATCGACCGCTTCGTGCTCGCGCGGCTCGAGTCGGCCGGCCTCACCCCGGCCGACGAGGCGCCCCGTGCCACACTCGTGCGGCGCGCCGCCGCGGCACTCACCGGTTTGCCGCCCGATCCCGCGCTCGTCGCCGGTGCCCTCGCCGACACGGGTCCGGACTGGTTCGACCGGGTGGTGGACGCCCTGCTCGCCTCGCCCCACTTCGGAGAACGATTCGCGCGGCACTGGCTCGACGTGACCCGCTATGCCGAGACCCGCGGTCATGAGTTCGACTACCCGATTCCCAACGCGTGGCGCTACCGCGACTGGGTCGTGCGCGCCTTCAACGACGACATGCCCTACGACCGGTTCGTGCGGGATCAGATCGCGGGGGACGAGATCGACCCGGGCGATCCCGACAGGGTGGTCGCGACGGGCTTCCTGCGGATGGGGCCGTGGGAACTCACCGGCATGGAGGTGGAGCGGATCGCGCGGCAACGCTTCCTCGACGACGTCGTCAATGCCGTCGGCGAAACGTTTCTCGCCCACTCCCTCCAGTGCGCCCGCTGCCACGACCACAAGTTCGATCCCGTTCCCACGCGCGACTACTACCGGGTGCAGGCGGTGTTCGCGACGACGCAGCTCGCCGAACGGTCCGCGCCGTTCCTGCCGACGGAGAACACGGCGGGCTTCACGGAACGCACCTACCTGGAGCGGGCGCGGGCGGAGCACGTGGCCACGCTCGAGCGGCTCGACGCGGTGCTGCTCGAGAACGCAGCGCGGTGGTTCGCCGAGGAGAACCGTGACCCGGCGGCCTGGAACGCCGCGGTGGTGGAGGCCCGTCGGCAGGAGGCCGCTCGCGGTCCCGATGCCGTCCGCCGGCGACCGTATCCCGACGTGTTCGCGAACACCCGCCGTCTGCTCCTGGATCGGGGTGTCCCGGAGCGGGAGTTCCCCCCGAAGCTCGTCGGCTTCACGCCCGAGCAGTTCGGGCTCGAGCGGGTCGCGCGCAAGGGCCTCGAGCGGCTCGCGTTCGAGTTCGACCGCTACGAGCCCTACGCCCTGTCCGTCTACGCGGGTCGCACCCGCACCTACAAGACGGTCTTCACCCCGCTGCGTGTGCCCGAGGATCGGCTGACGGCGGGCGACCTCGAGGCCACGACGATCCTCGTCGGAGGCGACCCGTTCACCGCGGGTGAACCGGTCACGCCCGGGGTGCTCAGCGTGCTCGGGACCATCCAGTCGACGCCGATCCCCGACACGATCGAGGGGCGTCGGCGAGCCTTCGCCGAGTGGGTGGCCAGCGCGGACAATCCGCTCACCACACGCGCGATCGTGAACCGCGTCTGGATGTGGCACTTCGGCGAGCCGCTGGCGGGCAACCCCAACAACTTCGGCGGCACCGGCAGGCGGCCGACGCATCCGGAACTGCTCGACTGGCTCGCGGCCACGTTCGTGGAGCAGGGCTGGTCGTTCAAGGCGTTGCACCGGACCATCATGTCGACCGAGGCCTACCGCCGCAGTTCGACGCATCCCCACCCGGAGCGCGTGCGCGAGCTCGATCCGCTCGGCGCGAGCGACGCCGTGTTTCGGCCGCGACGGCTCGGCGCCGAGGAGATCCGCGACGCGATGCTCGCCGCGACCGGCGAGCTCAACCCGGCGGTGGGCGGCATCCCCAACCGGCCCGAGATGCACGTCGAGGCGGCACTCCAGCCGCGCCAGGTGATGGGCACCTTCGCGTCCGCCTGGGTGCCGAACCCGCTGCCGGAGCAACGGCATCGTCGATCGCTCTACGCGCTCGTGCTGCGCGGCCTCGGCGATCCGATGATGGAGACGTTCAATGCGCCCGCCCCCGATTTTTCGTGCGAGCGGCGCGAGGCGACCACGGTCACGCCACAGGTGTTCGCGCTCTTCAACGGCCGTGCCACCCATGCCCGCGCGCTGGCGCTCGCGGCCCGCGCGCTCGGCGAGGCGGCCGGGGACGAGGAAGCGATCCGACGGTGCTTCCTGCTCGCGCTCGGCCGCGATGCGACGCCGGCGGAGGTCGGGGCGTGCCTCGCGCACTGGCGGGAGATGACGGTCGTACACGCGCGGGGCGTGCCGCCACGGGCCACTCCCCCGCGCGACGTGCTCCGGGAGGCGGTGGAGGAGAACACGGGGGAGACGTTTTCCTTCCGGGAAACGCTCCACGCGCACGCCGACTTCGTTCCCGACCTCGAGCCCGCCGACTGTGACGCCCGCACCAGGGGCCTGGCCGATGTCTGCGTCGTGCTCTTCAACACCAGCGAGTTCACGCATGTCGACTGAGCCCGGCACCGATCGCCGCGGTCCCGCGTCGGGCGAGGCGAGCCGCGCCGCCGTCTCGCGGCGCGGCGCCGTCTATGGCCTGGGAGCGTCGCTCGGCGGTCTGGCCTTCACGTCGCTGCTCGCGGCCGAGCAGGAGCGGGCGCGGCCGCTCGAGCCGAAGCCGGGGCATGTGCCCGGTGCGAAGGCGCGGAGCGTGATCTTTCTGATGATGGAGGGGGGGCCGTCGCACGTCGACACCTTCGATCCCAAGCCGGCCCTCGATCGGTTGCACCTCCGCGAGTTCGTGCGTGAGGACCGGAAGAAATCGGCGATGGAAAGCGGCAAGCGGTATTACGTCCGCAGCCCGTTCCGCTTCATCAGGGCGGGCCAGAGCGGTGCCGACATGGCGGAGAACTGGTCGCACCTCGCGACGGTGGCCGACGAACTCTGCTTCTATCGCGGCTGCACCGTGGACAGCGTGAACCATCCCACGGCCCTCTATCAGATGAACTGCGGCAACCGCTTCGGTGGCGATCCTGCGGTCGGCGCGTGGGTGACCTACGGGCTCGGGTCGGAGAACGAGGATCTGCCCGGATTCGTCGTGCTGCCGGAGGTGAGCTATCCCCAGGGGGGCGCGGCGAACTGGAGCAACGGCTACCTGCCGGCGCACTATCAGGGCACGCCGCTGCGGCCGAGAGGATCCCCGATCCTCGACCTCGCTCCGCCACCGGGCGTGACCCCCGAGCAGCAGCGGAAAAACCTCGACCTGCTCGCGCGACTCGACTCGGCCCATGCCGCGGCCCGTCCCGGACACGACGCGCTCGCCGCGCGGATGACGGCCTACGAGCTCGCATTTCGCATGCAGGTGCAGGTGCCGAGCCTGCTCGACCTCGCGCGCGAGGACGCGGCGACCTGCGCGCTCTACGGCGTGGGGGACCCTGTCACCGATGCCTTCGGCCGCAAGTGCCTGCTGGCCCGCCGGCTCGTGGAGCAGGGCGTGCGGTTCGTGCAGCTCTACAACGGCTCGTGGGACAGCCACGACTCGATCGAGCGGGCGCATGGCCGCCTCGTGCGCGCCGTGGACCGGCCGATCGCGGCCCTCATCGCCGATCTCAAGCGGCGCGGGCTGCTCGACTCGACGCTCGTGGTCTGGTGCGGGGAATTCGGCCGCACGCCGGACAACGGCGTCCGGCAGGGCACCGCCTACGG
>DNLZ01000051.1:0-180 GCA_003488325.1 Planctomycetaceae bacterium | reverse complement strand
CTCGGCGGCCGGGCCGTCGAGTGCGTCCACCACGTCCGTGATTTTCACGTGACGCTGCTGCGGTTCCTCGGGCTCGACGACGCCCGGCTGACCTACTACCACGCGGGCCGGTTCAAGCAGTTGAGCCAGTTTGGCGGGGCGGTGATTCCGGGGCTCATCGGCTGAGTCGCGCGGGGGCGG
>DNLZ01000512.1 GCA_003488325.1 Planctomycetaceae bacterium | reverse complement strand
CCCCCCTCGCCTCGTCGTGGTGGGGTGCCGCGTGAACCTGCGCGCGAACCTGCGTTGGACGCCCGAGGCGATCTACGAGGTCACCAGTTCGTCGAGAATCGGGCCGATCTCCTCGGCACGCGGCGGGAGCGTGGCGTGCTTGCGCCGGGCGTCGAACGTCGCCTCGGCGACGAGATCCCGCTGCTGCTGATCGACGAGCAGGATGGCCGGCACGGCCGACAGGAACGGGTCGGAGGAGATCGTGTTGAAGGCTTCGACCGCCTCGGAGCCGAGCGAGCGGGCGCTCATCACGATGCAATCGGCGGGCAACGGATGGGAGGAGAATCGCGCGAGCGCGCGGGCCGGGTTCGACGTCAGCAACACGCGGCAGCCGAGCTTCGTGAAGAAGTCCCGCAGGGTCTCCTGATCGGTCTGTGACGACTCGACGATCATGACCCGTCCGCGGGACCGGAGCGTCGGGGCCGTACCTTCGGGCACCGGCGCCCTGGCGCGGGCAGGCGTGCCAGCATCGCTCGTCGGGATCGCCGGCCCGCGGCCCGACTGGAGCCGCTCGAGGGCCTGCTTCACCTCCCCGATGGTCTGCCATCGCTCGAGCGGGTCGAGGTGCATCATGCGGCTCACCACGTCGCAGACCTCGCGGGGGATACCGGACGCCCGCTGGGCCAGCGGCTCCACCCTCTGGAATCGCTGCGGATCGCCCCGCTCTCCCCGGTCCCGCGTCTCCCGGAGCGCCGGCGTTCCGGAGAACACGAGGTAGGCGATCGTCCCGAGAAAATAGATGTCGCTGCGAAAGTCGTCGTCATGCATGCCGGTGAGCTTCTCGAGCGCGGCGTAATCGAGCGTGCGCGGCTGGTCTCCGCGGCCGAGCACCTTGTCGCCGCTGGCATCGACGCGGGCCAGTCCGAAATCGACGAGCTTCGCGACCCCCGCCGATGAGACGAGGACGTTGGAGGCCTTGAGGTCGCGGTGCGCGACACCCCGACGGTGCGCGTACTCGAGGCCGGCGGCCATCTGGATCACGAGATCGATTCCCTTCGGCACGTCGATCGCGCCGCGGATGCGCACGAGCTCGCGCAGCGTCTGTCCCTCGACGAACTCCATCACGAGGTAGACGGCACCCTGCTCCTGCCCGACCTCCTCGATCGAGACGATGTTGGGATGCCGGAGCAGGCGACCCATCTCGCCCTCGCGCAGAAACGCATCCCGCTTCTCGGGGCTGTCGCTGTGTCGCCGCCGCAGCACCTTCACGGCGAGGACGGCGCCGGTCTCGCGGTGGATCGCCCGGTACACACGAGCGAACGACCCGGACCCTGCACGGTACTGGATTCGCGCGGGACCGAAATACAGACCGCTGCGACTGCCGGCGAGCAACTTCTCCACCTGGTAGCCGGTCAGCAGTTCGCGGCGCACGAGGACGCGGCCGAGGCTGGCCGCGTCGGCGTTGTGCCCGCCGGCTTCGCGAAACGCCTCCTGCAGATCCGGACCCGGTGCGAGCTCGAGTTCGACCGCGGCGTGCAGCAGTTGTTCCGCGGTGAGGATGCTCACGGGACCGTTCCGCCCAGGGGTGCGTTTCCGCACTTATCCCCCCGTCGCGCCGCCCTCGCAAGCCCTCAGGACCGCCCATCGGAAGGATGAACCGGTCTACACCCGTTCGGCCCGGCCTGCTACCTCTCCCCGCCGTGTTCCCGCCCTCGTGCACGGGTTGCCCGACCCACCCGGCTGACGCCATGTCTCCAGTTTTGCCACGGTGGCCCCTGGTCGCGGTCATCCTCTGCGGGGCGGCCGCAGTCGAGCGCGCCGTCACGGCCACCGATCTCGTCGAGGGCTTCGACGACGCCAACGCGAGCGCCGCGGCGTGGCGGATCGCGGAATCCGATGCCTCCCCGCGCCTCCTGCTCCAGGAACGGTCGCGCGTGTCGCCCCACGGCGGAACGGCGTGCGAGCGGCTGCTCGTCGAGGCCGGCCACGGCACCGTGCTGCGGCTGGACTACCCGGTCGGCCCGGTGGCCGTGATCGACGAGCTGCGCGGCGGGCTGTGGGTGCGATCGAACCGGCCCGACGTGCGGCTCGCCGTGCGGGTGGTGCTGCCCGGCTACGTCTCCCGCACCACCGGTCGTCCGGTCGAGACGCTCCTCGTCTGCGGGTCGACGCGAGATGTCGACCGGTGGGAGCACCTCGAGATCCAAGCGCTGCCTGCCGCGCTCGCCAGACAGGTGCCGGCCCTGCGACTCGAGCACGGGCCGCAGGGCGATCTCACCGGCGCGGTGGCGACGCATCTCGTGCTCGACGTCTACGGTGGTCCCGGCCGTCACGAGATCGAGATCGACGAACTGCGGCTCACCGGATGCGTGACGGCGTCGGGCGGACCCGCCCGACGTCCGGAAGGATCGCCGACGGTCGATGGCGCCGTTCGGCCCGCCTCGAATCAGTCGCTCGAGGCCGCCGACCCGCCGGCCGGTCTCACCCGGGGCGTCATCGAGGTCGGCGGCCTTCCCTTCTTTCCGCGGGCCGTCGAGCACAACGGCGAGCCGCTCGTCGCGCTCAAGGGGCTCGGCTTCAACTGCGTCCACCTGCCCGTTCCCGCCACGGCCGAACTGCTCGCCGAGGCGCGGCGGGCCGACGTCTGGGTGATCTGTCCGCCCCCGCCGATCCCGGACGTCGACGT
>DNLZ01000330.1:22644-22967 GCA_003488325.1 Planctomycetaceae bacterium | reverse complement strand
TTGGCGGCGAAGGCGTCGTTCATCGGGACGGTCCTGGGAATGTGGCTGGCGAAGCTGACATGAGCGGGCATCCGGCCGTGGCGGGTCCGGGAAGGATGGCGAGGGATTCTCCCGGAAAGAGATTTGCATCGCCAAGCCGGCTGGCCAGGTCGCGAAACCCCTGCCGCGAAATGCCGGGCCACACCGCCTCGACGGAGCCATCCGGGCGAACGAGTGCCACGCAACCCGCTTTGGTCACGCCCCATGCCGCGGCGAGGCTGCCGTCGGACTGGATCAAGGAAGGCACCGTCAGGCCCGTCGTCTCGAGGAACGGTTCGGCCTCG
>DNLZ01000330.1:21927-22227 GCA_003488325.1 Planctomycetaceae bacterium | reverse complement strand
CTGCCCTGAGAAAGACGATCACCGCCGGCTGGTCGCCACGAAGCACCACGCGTTCGAGCGGTGCGGGAACCCGCCGGGGAGCGGCGGCGTTGAGCACGGCCACATCCTCGGGTGGGACGGCATGCCGGCTGGGCCGCGAGGCCGCGGCGTGCTCCATCGGTCTCGGTGACACGCGACCCCACGGGGTGCCAGCCCAGGCGACCAACACGAACAGGGTGACGCTGATCAAACCGAGCGACCGCACGGAGTCTTCGTCGCTTCCTGCTTCAGTTCGCGGCGTTCCCTCCGCATCGCGATGCC
>DNLZ01000330.1:21408-21595 GCA_003488325.1 Planctomycetaceae bacterium | reverse complement strand
CAAATGGTGCCGAGTCGGGCTGGCCGGGATTCCTCCGCCCGGCGGGGTCTGTCGTCCGGGCGCTTCCGGTGGGGCCGGCGGCTTTGCGCGCTCCGTCAGGCGAGGACGACTCGCGTTGCGGTGGACGCCGGCTCGGTGACCCGGTCGGGTGGCGAGGCGCGCCCGGATCACGTGACGCCGGTGCGTC
>DNLZ01000330.1:11744-21204 GCA_003488325.1 Planctomycetaceae bacterium | reverse complement strand
TCGCCGGCGTGACCGGTGCGCGTCTCCAAGCCCCGTGTTCCCTCCGCGGGCGTCAGAGCATCGTCCTGGTCGGGCGACGTAACGTGAGCCGATCACGTGACGCCGGTGCGTCGGGGTCGCCGCACGACTCCTCGCGTGAGGGATGTGGCAGCCCACGCACGCGCTGCCGTGCTTCGCGCGGTGAGCGCTACCCTGCGGCGGGCGCGGTTCCCGGAAACGTGATCCGGACGGCGTGCGTGAAGTTGGTGAAGTAGTAGTAGTTTTGATCCTGCATCTGCGCCGCGGTCAGGAACTCGTGGAGTGGTTTGTAGACGAGCGACTGTTCGGTCGCGTTCGGGACGAACAAGGCGCGGAGCTGCGGTCCGGACGGCTCCACGACACCGATCGGATTGTTCTCCGAGTCGACACCGGTCTGGATGTTTCCACCGTGGCTGTCCATCAGGAGCGGCACGCCCCCGTATCCGGGCACGCCTGGGATCGGCAGTGTCTGCCCCGTCCAGATCGTGACGTGCGCGGCTTTGTCGATCGTGATGGGATCGGTCGGTACGAGGCTGCCGGAGGGAATGCTTCCGAAGTAGAGCAGGTCGCCTGTCTGGAGCGTGGCGTTGAGCATCTCGTACGTCGCCATCGCGCCGTACGTCTCGTAATACATCGCCAGCGTGTACCAGCTCAGAACGCCCTGGGCCGGATCGTTGTTGATGAAGATGGTGGCGCTCCCCTCGATCCCGGTGCCCCAGTCGGTTGCTCCACGAGTCACCGTCGCCTGCTCGGAGATCCCTTCCTTGATCTTTTGCCCGGTGACCATGTTCACCACCAGCGCCGAGAAGTCGCTGCAATCCAGACCCGGCGTCTGCATGCCGGGTGGGGTGTAGCTGTACAGGCCATAGTCGAGAATGTCCGGACCGACGCCGGCGTCACTGTCCGTGGGCACGCCGAACCACGCGGGATAGTGGTGGTGCTGGTAGTTGACCCCCCGATTCATGAACTGCAGGCCGGCGGCGATCATGCTCTCCTGCCAGACGATCGGATCATCGCTCGTGATGCCGGGAAACGCAGGGTTTTGTCCGAAGACGGCGAGCGTCGGGCCGTAAAAGTCCGCCGCGGCGGACGGCGTGTCGTACCAGGTGTCGACCGGTGCGGGGGTCTGGTTGAGCGGGTCGGTGAAAAAGCTGGTCGCGTACCGCGAGAAGAGCGTGCCCGTGTCGGTCTGAAAGCTCAGGGCGAACGGACTCCGGTAGGCCACCTGCCGGGCGGGGAGCATGCCGGACGTGCCGGGGGAGATGTCCGTCGCGACGTCGCTCTCGAGCAGTTTCACCGCGATCGGCAGCGGACCGTCGAGGCCGTTCCCGAACGGAAAGGAGGGACTGTCGTACGGCGGGGACGCGGCCTGCGAGTCGACGTCGCTCGTGAAGATGTTCGCAATGGCCGTGGGGGACTCCTCGGTCAGCGAATAGAGCGACATGGTCGACTGATACGGGTCCGCCACGAGCACCGTCGGGGCGAGCGCGTTGTTCACCTGCTGATTGAAGAGGTATCCGACAGGCGTCAGGACGGTGCGGAAGGTGCCCGTGCCGGAAGGCGTGATGTTCGGCAGGGAGGAGACCGTCCTGACCGCCGTGCCGGAGACGAGTGAGCAAACGCTCACGAGGCCATCCGTCGTCGGGCGCGCAATCGTGGCCAGGATCGTGCCGCGTGCGAGCGGCGGGTTGTTCGAGGGCGTGAACATGCCGGTGAGGCCCTCCGCATCCAGGCCGCTGACCGGGTCGCCCTCGGGATGGACGTACGACTCGACGAGGTCCACCTGGATCGGGGCATGATTGGGCCTGGCGCTGGTGCCGAAGGCGCGATAGGACATGACCGGCGCGGGACGATGATGGGCGTACACCTGCGCACCGCTGAAGACGCGCACCTGGGATCCGCCACCAGCCCCGGCCCCGACGACGAGTTCAGCTGCATGGGCGCCGGTGAGATGTCCGGCTGCCAGCGTGACTCCACCCCGAAACCCGCCACGAAATGCATCGAAGACGTTGATCAGCCTGGGGGTGGCCAGGGCGACCGTCGCCTCCGGGCGCGACACCTCGTACACCCTCACTCTCGGAGGGCCCCCCGGTCCCGCGCCGACGGCGAGTTCGACCTTGCCGTCCGCGTTGAAATCGCCCGTGGCGAGGGACACGCCTCCCCTGTGGCTCGGGAACGGCATGAATCGCTGGAGCCTGACGGGGTCGGAGAAGACGCCCGTCTGGGCGGCATCCGGCTCCTTCACGAACGACTCGAAGAGGTCGTAGATCGCGACCCGCGTGCGCACCCGCCCCGTGGTGCCGACGACGAGCTGGTGGTAGCCCCTGTGCAGAAAATCACCGACGGTCATGCTCAGACAGCCGCGGTATGCGGGGAATGGCACGAAGCTGCGCACGGACCCTTGCCCCATGCCGATGTCGCCCGTGTCGACGACCTGGATGCGCGTGGGCTCGCCCGCCGTCAGGATCGAACTTGCCACGACGACCGACTGGTCGCCGTAGAGGTTGCCCTGGGTGATGGTGCCACCGAGCGTGGTGGATAACGCCAGCCGATCCTCGAGGCGTTCGGCACGTGGCCTGATCAGGCTGTGTGCCGCATCGCGGGAGCGGACGCGACCGGTCGGCGAGGTGAAACGACGGCTCGTCAGGCCGCGCGTGATGAAGATCATGAAAACCCCCCAAGCGATCATGATGAGCCGATCCCGACATCGGCTGATCGAGTCGGACGGCTTCGCTCGAGAATACACGGGCGCGTGCGGAAGGGAGTACAGCCGCCACACCTCGTCCTGCGAGCTGCCGCAGCTTTTTCGATCAGGCCAGGACGACACGCGCCGCGTCGGGCGTCGCGGCATGCACGGTGCCGATGGGCCAGCTCTCCTGACCGAGATCGGCCAGGCGACGCATGATCTCCTCGGCGGCGTGCGGGGCGACGACGAGCACCATGCCGACGCCCATGTTGAACACACGCTCCATCTCGTCGTCCGCGATGCGTCCGAGACGCTGCACCCATGGAAAGACGGCCGGCACGGACCAGCTGCCGCGCCGGAGCGCCACCTGCACCGTCTCCGGCACGATCCGACCGAGGTTCTCCACGAGGCCGCCCCCCGTGATGTGGGCGATGCCGTGGACCACCTGACCATCGCGGTCGTGCGTGAGGGCGGCCCGCACGGCGCGGGCGTAGAGCCGCGTCGGCTCGAGGAGCACCTCGGCGACCGTGCGGCCGCCGAAGTCGGGGAGGACATCGCCACACGTCAGACCGCCCATGTCGAAGACGGCCTGACGCACGAGGCTGTACCCGTTGGAATGCAGCCCGCTCGACGCCAGGCCGAGCGCGACGTCACCCGCCGCGATGGCACGACCGTCCACGAGCCGCCGCCGCTCCACGACGCCCACGCAGAACCCCGCGAGGTCGTACTCGCCCCGCTGGTACATGTCGGGCAGGATCGCCGTCTCACCTCCCACCAATGCGCAGTCGCACGCCGCGCAGGCGTCGGCGATGCCACGCACGATCTGCTCGAGGAGGGCCGGGTCGTCATGCGAGAGCGCCACGTAGTCGAGGAAGAAGAGCGGCTCGGCACCGGTGCAGAGGCAGTCGTTGACGCTCATCGCCACGAGGTCGATGCCGACGGTGTGATGGACGCCGGCGGCGACCGCGACCTTGAGCTTCGTGCCGACGCCGTCGGTGCACGACACGAGCAGGGGCTGCTCGTAGCCGCGCGCGAAGAGGCCCGGCAGGTCGAGCGCGAAGAGCGCCGCGAAGCCTCCCTCGGCGCCGAGCACGCGCGGGCAGTGCGTGCGGCGCAGGTGGGCCGGCAGTCTCGCCATGCCCTCGCGGTAGAGGGCGAGATCGACACCGGCCGAGGAGTAGGTGGCTCCGCTCACGCGGGTATCATCGCCGGGGAATTGGAGCCCGCAAGGCCGCCGCGTCGCGCCGCGTGCGCACGGAAGCGCGCTCCGCGGTGACGCGCGGCGCCGCGTCACCGCGCCGGCCGACACCGGTGGTATCATGCCCGGCATGCCTCCTCGGAAACCGAGATCCACGGGCAGGCGGTCGCACGCGCGGAAGGCGTTGCCGCCGCTCCAGTTCAGTTTTCCCCTGCCCTACGGCGCCGTGCTCCAGGAGGGCGCCGGCCGCCGCACCGGCGGCGTGCAGTTCGTCGTCTACAGCCACTCCGCCACGGCGATGCGGGTGCTGCTGTACGACGGCGTCGGCGACCGCGAGCCGGCGGAGGCGATCGAGCTCGACCCGGAGAGTGACCGCTGGGGCGATATTTGGAGCATCTTCGTGCCCGGGCTCGGCCCCGGGCAGCTCTACCACTTCCAGGCCGACGGACCGTCCGATCCGGAACGGGGCCAGCGGTTCGACGGGGCGGCGCGGCTCATCGACCCGTACGCGAAGGCGCTCGCGGGCGACTACCTGCTCGACGACGCGGGCCAGATCGTGCCGCCGAAGTGCGTGGTCGTGGACGACGCCTTCGACTGGCAGGGGGACCGTCACCTGCGGCGAGACCTCGCCGATACCGTCATCTACGAGATGCACGTGCGTGGCTTCACGGCCGCCGAGACGAGCGGTGTCGCGCGGCCCGGCACCTACCTCGGCGTCATCGAGAAGATTCCCTACCTCAAGTCGCTGGGAGTCACGGCGGTCGAGCTCATGCCGGTGCACGAATACCCGGCGTCGCTGCCGGGCGCCGGGCCGCCCGCGCGGAGCAATTACTGGGGCTATGACCCGATCGCCTTCTTCGCCCCGCACCGCGGGTATGCGGCCGGCACGGAGCCCGGATGCCAGGTGCGTGAATTCAAGGAGATGGTGCGGTCGCTGCACGCGGCCGGCATCGAGGTGATCCTCGACGTGGTCTTCAACCACACGGCCGAAGGCAATCACCTCGGCCCGACGCTCTCGCTCAAGGGCCTGGAGAACCGCGTCTACTACATGCTGGGGGACGGCGGGTCGTCCTACAAGAACTATTCGGGCTGCGGCAACACGATCAACGGCAACCATCCGATCGTGCGCGAGGTCATCTTCCTCTGCCTGCGGCACTGGGTGCACAACTACCACGTCGACGGCTTCCGCTTCGACCTCGCGAGCATCCTGTCCCGCGACCGCAACGGTGACATCCTGCCGAACCCGCCGATCATCGAGGTCATCACCGAGGACCCGATGCTCGCCGACACGAAGATCATCGCGGAGGCCTGGGATGCGGCGGGCGCCTATCAGGTCGGCTCGTTCGCGAGCCTGCGCTGGGCGGAGTGGAACGGCCGCTACCGTGACGATGTGCGCCGCTACTGGCGGGGCGACTACGCGCAGACCGGCCACCTTGCCACGCGCCTGGCCGGGTCGAGCGACCTCTACGGGGACGACGGCCGCCAGCCCTTCCACAGCATCAACTTCGTGACGAGCCACGACGGCTTCACGCTCAACGACCTCGTCAGCTACCGGGAGAAGCACAACGAGGCCAACGGCGAGGGCAACCGCGACGGCGACAACAACAACTTCTCGGAGAATTACGGCGTCGAGGGTCCGACGCGGCGGCCGGAGGTGAACGCGCTGCGGGCCCGTCAGCTCCGCAACATGCTCGCCACGCTGCTGCTCAGCCAGGGCGTGCCGATGCTCGTCGCGGGTGACGAGTGCCGCCGCACGCAGGGGGGCAACAACAACGCGTGGTGCCAGGACAACGCCGTCTCCTGGTTCGACTGGAGCCTCGTCGACGGCAACGCCGACCTCGTGCGATTCGTCCGCGAGTTGATCCGCTTCCGGCGCGACAACCCGACGCTCCGACGCCGATCCTTTCTCGCCGGCGGCACCAGTGCCAACGGCACGATTCCCGACGTCGAGTGGTTTTCGCCGGAGGGCACGCTCATCGACTGGTATGCGTGCGACGCGAGCCTCTGCTGCCTGTTCGGCGCTCCGCCGGTGGACGACGCGCACGTCGACGGTGTGCCGAGGCACGTCATGCTCCTGTCGCACTCCGGCTCGACGCCGCGCTCGTTCCGGCTCCCCTCGGTCCCGGCGATTCGCGGGCTCTCCTGGCGCGTGTTCGTGGATACGGCCGCCCCCCCGCCGCACGACATCCACCCGGACGGCACCGGGCCGCTCGTCGACGTGGAACTGCCCCTCGAACTCGGTGAACGGTCGCTCGTCTGTCTCATCGCCGCGCCGGCGAGTCCGGAGTCCGACACGGCCCCGACTCCCGCGGTGCGCCGCCGGATTGTTCTTCCAGATGACTGACGGCTACCCTTGCAGCATCGGCCGTGCGGCCAGCCGACCTTTCCCTGCCCTCCCCGGAGCTTCTCGATGTCGCCCTCTCGCCTCTCCCTGCCCCGTGCCGGCCTGGCCGGCACGCTCTCCGCGCTCGTCGTCGGCACCGCCGCGTTCTGGGGATGTGCCCCGGCGACGGCGCCGAAGCCGCCGGCCGGCTCGGCGGCCAGCCGCGCTGGACATGATGACCACGACCATGATCACGACCACGATCATGCGAAGCACGACCATGGGGACAAGGACGGGAAGGACGCCCATGGCGATCACGACCATCCGGAGACGCTGGCGGAGGGCGTCGCGGAGCTCGAGACGCTGCTGGCGGACGTGGGCGAGAAACTTGGGTCGGGGGCGAAGGATGCGGCGGATGACGCCGTGCATGCCGCCGGACACCTCCTCGAGGATTTGAGGGGACTGCTGGAGAAACAGGAGCTGGCCGCCGATCTCAAGGAGGCCGGTGGCAAGGCGATCGACGAGCTCTTCGAGTGCTTCGACAAGCTCGACGTCGCCCTCCACGCCGGCGCGGATGCCAAGGAGACTCCGGCCGAGGTGCATGCGTCCCTCGAGGAGCGGTTCAAGGCGGCGCTGGGCTCGCTCAAGGAGCGGTTCGCAAAGCGAGCCGCCGCGGAGGAGAACTGATCATGAATCGGATTCGCGCGATCCCGGGATCCATCGGCGGTGGAGCACGGTGCGGGGCGACCGCGCTGGCGGCGGCCGCGATCGCCCTGGCAGCGACGGCGGTGCGAGCGGAGTTCGACGTCGCCGCGGCCCGGGGTCGGCTCGTGCTGGCCGACGAACCCGCCGGGGCCCTGTCGCTCACCGCGGCGAAGGAGAAGCTCACACCCGAGCCGCAGCCGATCGTCCTCGTCGGCCGGATCGGTGGCCGTGGCATGGACCCCTTCGTGAAGGGCAAGGCGTCATTCTCGCTCGTCGAGATGCCCGACGGCCACGCGTCGAAGCCGGGACACAAGGCGGATGACTGCCCCTTCTGCAAGAAGCGCGCGGCCAGCGCGCCGATCGCGGCGGTGCAGTTCGTCGGGGAGGATGGCGCGGAGCTTCCGATCGATGCCCGCGCCCTCTTCGGCGTCAAGGAGGGGCAGGACGTGGTGATCCGGGGCAGCGGCAGGTTCGACCCGAAGCTCGGCATTCCCGTGATCCAGCTGACGGGCGACGGCATCCACGTGCGGCCGGCGGCGAAGTGAGCGCGCCTCCGGTGCGGGGCCGCGATCCCGACGCGACGTGGTCGGCGGCGGCCCCGCGCGTCGCCTTCAAGGAGTGGGCCGTCATCTGCCGCGCCCTCGCGGCCGGGCGGCAGGACGTCATCCTGCGCAAGGGCGGCATCGTGGAATCGGATGGCGGGTTCCGGGTCGAGCACGACTCGTTCCTGCTGCTCCCGACGTTCCTCCATCAGTCGGCGGAGAGCCTCGTGCCGGAGGCCCGAGACCTGCTTGCCGACATCGACGCCGATCGTCCGCCGTCGGGCACGATCGTGTTCCGTCACGCGGCTCGCGTGCGGGAGTCGCGCAGGGTCGAATCGCTGCGTCAGCTCGCCGGGTATCGCGACCGGCACGTCTGGTCCGACGCCGTCGTCGAGGAACGCTTCCACCGTTGGGGAGACGGCGTGCACCTGCTCGTCGTCGACGTGGCCCGACTGCGCGACCCGCTCACGCTTCCCTGGCACGAGTCCTACGGCGGGTGCCGCTCGTGGGCCGATCTCGTGGACGCGCCGAGCATCTGATCCGGGCTCGAGGACGCGACCCGTATCCCCGGTGCCGGACGGCCCGCGAGGTCAGCGGAACCGTCGCCGCGGCGTGACCGAGAAGAGGGCGGGTGATGCGCCCGCGGTGTCACCGGCGGCGAGGCTGCCCCACACGCGCATCGGCACCCGCACCCGCGAGACGTTGCCGGCCACGTCCACCTGACGCACCCGCACGAGGTTGCGTCCGGCACGCGGCTCGAGCGACTCCGTCCAGGCTCGGCCGTTCACCGAATACTCGACCCGCGCGCCGGGCTCGACGCCCGAGACTGCGAGACTCCCCTCGGAGAGGGCGAGCACTGCCGGCGCGTCCCCTCCGGCGGCGACGGCCATGCGCGGTGCGAGCGGCCGCGACCGATCGAGTGTGAATGTGAAGGTCGTTGCGGGCGAGGTGCGTCCGGCACGACTGACCTGACGCACGAGCACCGTGTTGCTGCCCGGACGCGCGCGAAACCCGCGGCGCCAGGTCTCGCCCCCGTCACGGGAATACTCGGCCCGGAAGCCCGGGGCCGTGTCGACGCGGAGCCGGCCGTCGCGCGTGACGAGATCCTCGTCACTGTGGCCGGTGTCGCGGACGAGATGCACCTCGGGCGCGGCCACGTCGGCCCCGAGTCCGCGAAGCAGGGCAGACCAATCGCCCGACCCGGACATGCCGCCCTCCGCTGCCCCGTCGGGAGCCTGCACCATCACCATCACCATCGTCGTGAACATGATTTCCATGTTCGATCGGCTGCGGAACACCACGAACGCCGATTGGCTGCCGGCCGCCGGGTCTGCCGGCGCATCGAACGTGTCGAGCGGCACCGGTTCGGAGCCGCCGAGCAGGCTGCCGTTGCCGGCGTAGACCACCGTCGAGGAGGTGCTCTCCGACCCGCCGTCGGCGAAGAGCTGCATGGCGGGATCGACGACCGAGTCGGGGTTGAGGTGCAGCCAGAGCGGCATCACGGTGAATGAAGACGTCTCGCCGTTCGAATCATCGGTGATCCACAGGACGATGACACCCGTGTCGTCCTGCTGCGCGTCGACGAGCCAGGCCGCGTTGCCGGGGCCGGCCGGAAACGCCGCCGCCGGGTCACCGGCCGGGCCGAAGGGTCGCTCCGTCCGCAGTCGGGCGAGCCATGCCAACGGCGCGGGCATCGGTTCCTCCGGTGCGTCCGCTGCTCCGTCGGTGTCGGACATCGGCTGGTCCATCAACTGGGCCACCATGACGAGCGCCGTGCTGAGCGAGGTGAGCGCGAAGTTGGAATCGGAGCGGGCGACGATGAAGTACTCCTGCACACCATCGGTGGCCGACGGCGTGAAACCTGCGAGATCCGCGAACGAGAGCGGCGACGAGGCATCGAGGGGCGAGCCGGGACCCCCGAACACGACCCCATCGACTGCGGCGGCCAACGCGGCCGCATCCCCCGGCGGCGTGGACGCGTCCACGCC
>DNLZ01000330.1:742-11412 GCA_003488325.1 Planctomycetaceae bacterium | reverse complement strand
CGGCCCCAGATGGGCACGACCTGCGTCGACGTCACGCCGTCACGGACCGTCAGCTTCAGCCAGTAGACGACCGCACCGCCGGGTCCCGCGGAGGCTGCCGCGATCCATGGCCGCTCCGCGGCGCTCTCCGGGAAGCCGGCTGAGAATGCGGGTGCAGCGGATGCCTGCACCACCTCGCTCGACGTGACGAACGCGATCCCCGCGTCGGAATCCGGGCCGGGGTCGAGTGGAACGCCACCGGACGGATCGACGTCGCCGGCAAGCAGCGCGCGAGGCTCGAGGCGCTCCGGGCCGAGGTGCAGGCGAGCGCGCGGGAGGCGATGGAGGGGCATGGGTGGATCCTGAGAAGATGGAGCGAACATGAGCGGGCGAGACTTCTAGAAGGAATGCCCCACGGCCACAAGGCGTGTGGCAGGCCATTCGACGCGGCATGAGATCGGGCCCTGGGGATCGCGGCGACCCACGGGCCTGACACCCCCCGCAACGCCCGGATGCCGCGCGGGAACCTGTGGTGCACCGATCTGTCGCGGTACGATTCCCGGAGATTCGCCCATGACCCCGACGCTGCCTGTCTTGTCGTCGGCCTGCCAGTGCCGGCCATCGCCTGCCACGGTGTCCACCCCTCGATCGCAAGGGCAACCCGCCATGAGGCCACGTCCCCGCTCCACGTCCGGACGCTCACCGTTCATCGTGCTGTGCCATGTGGCGTGCACGTGTCTGCTCGGCGGTCTGCACGCGTGCGCCGACGAATCACCGGGGACGGGAGACGCCAGGCGACTCGACCTCGGCGATGGTGTCGTGCTCGAGGTGGTCTTCATCCCGCCCGGCGAGTTTCTCATGGGCAGCACGGCGAAGGAGAAGGCGTGGGCCACGGGCACGGAGGGGGGCGCCGCGCCGGGCACGACCCGCGAATCGTTCGAAGGCGAACGCCCGCGCCCGACGCGGGTGCCGGAGGCGTTCTGGATGGGACGCACGGAGGTGACCGTGGGGCAGTTCCGTCGTTTCACGGAGGAGACCGGTTTCGTCACCGACGCCGAGAAGCCGGATGGCGAGACCCAGGTCTTCGACCCTGAGTGGGACGGCTACCACCTCACCACGACGACCGTGCAGCCCTGGAAATCGATGCGCGGCAAGAGCTGGCGCGATCCGAACTGGTCCTTTCCCAATCGTGACGAGTTTCCGGTCGTATGCGTGAGCTACGACGACATGCGGGCGTTCTGCCGCTGGCTCACGCGGCGCGAGGCCGAGGCGGGGCGTCTGCCCGAGGGGCTCGAGTACCGGCTGCCCACCGAGGCCGAGTGGGAGTACGCCTGTCGCGGCGGGAGCACGGAGAGCCTCGCCTACTGGTGGGGCGACGAACTGGAGGAGGGGCAGGGCCGGCTGAACATCTCCGGCCTCGACCTCCTGCCGGGTCGCACCAAGGCCTGGCCCCTCGGCAAGGCCCCCTGGAACGACGGCTTCGCGTTCGTCTCGCCGGTCGATCACTACGGCGAGCGGGGGCGTAACGGCTTCGGGCTCGCCGACATGTGCGGCGGCGTCTGGGAGTTCGTCATCGACCACTTCGATCCCGCGGGCGGTCACGAGGAGATCCACTACGAGGATCCCCAGCGCCGCACCGTCAGCCGACCGGTCTGCCGTGGCGGCAACTACTTCGACGTCCCGGGCAACGCCCGCTGTGCCGTGCGGCTCGGCATCCGCGGCGTCACGTACTCCGACTCGCGGGACGGCTTCCGCATCTGCCTCGGGCGGCGCGTGCCCCCGCCGGCGGACCCGCGCTGAAACCCGTCGTGCGCACCGGCCTGGCACCGGGGGGCGGCCGGGTCGTGACGCGATGCTGCGGCTCGAACGTGGCTACCGCACGACGCGGGCGCCGCCTCCCGTGATCACCTTCTCCACCTCGGCCCGCGTGGCCATCGAGGTGTCGCCGGGCGTGGTCGAGGCCAGCGCACCGTGGGCGGCGCCGTAGTCGACCGCGTGCTGCGCGTCGTTGAACTCGAGGAACCCGAAGGCCAGACCGCTCGCGAAGCTGTCCCCCCCGCCCACGCGATCGAGGATCTCGAGGTCGGGATACTTCCGGCTCTCCCGAAAGGCGCCGTCGTGCCAGAGGATCGCGCTCCAGTCGTTCCGCGTCGCCGTGATCACGCGCCTGAGCGTCGTGGCCGCGACCTTGAAGTTGGGGTAGTCCTTCACCGCCGTCTCGATCATGCGCTTGAAGGCGTCGGTCTCGATCGCGGAGAGGGTGTGGTCGACGCCCGCGACCTCGAAGCCGAGGGACGCGGTGAAGTCCTCCTCGTTGCCGATCATCACGTCGACGTGGCGGGCGATCGCCCGATTCACCTCGCGCGCCTTGGCGTGCCCGCCGATGCTCTTCCAGAGGCTCGGCCGGTAGTTGAGGTCGTAGGAGACGACCGTGCCGTGACGCTTCGCGGCCTGCACCGCCTCGATGGCGAGGTCCGCCGTGGTCGCGGAGAGCGCCGCGAAGATGCCGCCGGTATGGAACCACCGCACCCCGAGGCTGCCGAAGAGATGATCCCAGTCGACGTCGCCCGGCTTCATCTGGCTGGCCGCGGTGTTCCCCCGGTCGGGCACGCCCACGGCACCGCGGATGCCGAACCCCCGTTCGGTGAAGTTGAGGCCGTTGCGCACGCTGCGGCCGATCCCGTCGTCGGGACGCCACCGGATGAAGTCGGTGGCCACGCCCCCCTGCATGATGCAGTCCTCGATGAGGTGACCCACCTCGTTGTCGACGAAGGCCGTCACGACCGCCGTCCGCAGGCCGAAGCACTTGCGGAGGCCGCGGGCGACGTTGTACTCGCCGCCCCCCTCCCAGGCCTGGAACTGCCGGGCGGTGCGGATCCGCCCCTCGCCCGGGTCGAGCCGCAGCATGATCTCGCCGAGCGCGACCGCGTCGAACGCGCAGGAGTCCTTCGGCTTCAGGGGAAGTCCCATCGTGTCTCCTCGCGCGTGGTCGGGAAAGTGAAGTCGAGGCAGGTCAGGCCGGTCCCTCGGTGAACACCGGCAACGTGTCGGCCACGAGGGGCTCCACGCCCGCCTCGCGGGCGATCGCGTCGAGCGCCTCCACCTCGGCGCGCGAGAAGAGAAGCCCGCCCGCCCGGTCGCTGCGTGCCGCCGCCCGGGCCTCGACCTGGCCGGGCAGCAGGCACCGGTCGTTCCCGTGGCCGAGGATGTCGGCAAGGACCGCCCGCACGTTGGCCGCCTGCGAGCGGCCCCCGGCGAACGCACCGCCGGAGAGCGCCTCCGGGTGGATCACCTGGAAGAAGAACGCACACCCCTGCTTCTCGCCCGGCACGGCGGCGCGGCTGCGGATCGTCGGCAGCGACCCGCCGATGAGCGCCGCGACGACCTCGTTGAGCAGCGCCAGCCCGTAGCCCTTGTGGGCGCCGAAGGGGAGGAGCGAGACGGCGTGCGCGGGGTCGGTGGTGGGGCGGCCGCCCGCGTCCACGGCGGCGTCGGGGGGCAGCATCTTCCCCTCCCGCTTGAGCTGCTGGACGCGGCCCATCGCGATCACGCTCGTGGCCCAGTCGATGACCAGCGGATAGCCGACCGCGTCCATCGTGGGGAAGCCCCACGAGTGCGGATTCGTGCCGAGGGTGGGATACACGCCCCCGAACGGCACCACCTCGGCGAGCGAGGCGGTGCAGTTCGTGTAGGCGACATAGCCGCGTCGGGCCGCCTCCATCACGTAGCCGCCGCCCCAGAGGTAGTGGAAGGCGTTGTCCACCGCGACGGTGCCGCTGCCGTGGACGTCGGCCAGCCCGATGCAGGTCTCGATCGCCTCCCACGCGACCGACTGGCCGAGCTTCTTGCACGCGTCCCAGGTCTGGCAGGCGTCGAACCGGGACGGCAGGCGGCGGATCGTCGCCCGCGGCACGCAGCCTCCGGCCTTCGAGCCGAAGTGGCTGTCGAGGTCGAGGGCCTTGATCGCGTTGTGCGTGCGGATGCCGTGGCGCGTGGCGGCGGTCGCCAGCCGCGCGGCATCCATCGCCTCGGTCTCCGCGAATCCCCGCGCGAGATAGGCCGCCCTGACGAGCGACTCGTGCCGCGCGACCGGCACCACGTGGAACGTCTCGGCCATGTCCGCCCTCCCCTTCCCGTCAGGTCACCTTCGTCACCGGCACCTCGGGATTCACCTGCGCCAGGGGCGCCTCCCCGCGCATCGCCCGCACGAGGTTCGTCACGGCCGCCATCGCCTGCCGCTGCACGCTCTCGTGGGTGCGCGAGCCGACGTGCGGCGTGACGAGGCAGGTGGGCAGATGGGTGAGCGGGTGGTTCGCGGGTGGCGGCTCCACGTCGAGGACGTCGGTCCCGTAGCCCCGCACCCTCCCCGAGGCGAGCGCGGCGGCCATGTCCGCGGTGTTGACGATCTCGCCCCGCGCGCAGTTGATCACGATCACGCCCGGCTTCATCCGTGCGATCGAATCGGTCCGCACCAGGTCGCGGGTTTCGGGCGTGAGGTTCGTGTGGAGCGAGATGTAGTCGGACCGGGCGAAGAGGTCGTCGAGCGATGCGGCCCGCTCGATGCCGTGGGCCGCCGCGAAGGCGTCGTCCCACGCCACGTCGTGGCCGAGCGGCTTCATGCCGAAGGCGTGCGCGCGCACGGCGACCTCCTTGCCGATGCGGCCCATGCCCACGATGCCGATCGTCTTGCCGAGCAGTTCGCGGCCGGTCTTCCGCTGCCAGCCGCCGGAACGGGTCGAGTCGGCGTGGAAGAGGAGGTGCTTCTCGAGCGACAGGAGGAGCAGGAACGCGTGCTCCGCCACGGTCGTGTGGTTGACGCCGGGCGTGAACAGGACCGGGATGCCGCGGGCGGTGCAGCCGGCGACGTCGATCTTGTCGACCCCGATACCGTACTTGCTCAGCACCCGCAGCCTCGGCCGCGCCCGATCGAGCACGGCGGCCGTGATCATGTCGTCGCCGCAGATGAAGCCGTCGATCTCGCCGACGAGGGCGAGGGTGTCCGCCTCGGAGAGCGGACCACGGGCCGTCACCACCTCCCAGCCGGTCGCGGCGAGCGCCGCATGATGCTCACCCGGCGTGTCCTGAAACGACGTCGTCGTGACGAGAATGCGGTGCGGCATGGGGCTCGACGGGCGGGCCGGACGATGCGGGAACCCTACCGCCTTGCGGGCGAAATCGCAATCGTCCCGCGGCTCAGCGGTCGTCCCGCGCGGCCCGGCCGGTGATCACCTCGGTCACGAAGGGCTCGAGAAGGCTCGCGTGCCGGCCGTTCCATTTCCAGAGGTGGCTCTCGCGGCGATCGGCGTCACCCGCCCCGGTCACGCCGGTGCGATGCAGCCAGTAGGCCTCGTGCGGGCCGAGCGGATGGCGCGCGAACTCGGCGTGACGCTGCTCGGGCACGCGCGTCTTCAGCCAGTTCCACAGGATGACATGGGCAACGCATGCCTCGTCGGGTGCCCGCATGCACCAGCGGCGGTACTCCAGCTCGGTCACCGGCTCGATCCGGGAGCCCAGGCCCGCGAAGGGGCCGCCACGCGGATCGAGGAGGTCGGCCGCGGCGACGATCCCGACCGGGCTCGTCGAGAGCACGATGACGGCATCCGGGTCGGCGGCGGTGTCCGTCCGGGCACGACGTGCCGCTGCGAGGGCGTCGATGCCGGCGAGCCACGCGGTCAGTCGGGTGGCGAGGATCATGCGTTCCGCGGCGAGGGCCGCGGACGGGGCCGAGAGGTCGGGCAGCGGTCGGGCCGCGCGAGCCTCGGCGACGGTCTCGCGCAGACCGTCGATCCAGCGGCGGGAGGTCGGTCGCATGGACGCTCTCTGGTGGAACGCGTGAGGTCGGCAGCCCGGCGAGGCACGAAACGAGCCGGGCGGCGGGCCGGCCCGCTGGTGCAGGCTGGCCGCGCCGCCCGGGCGCCTACCAGATTGTGTGGGTCCTCGCGGCTGCCGAGGAGTGGGACGTCGGTCGATCGCAGCAGCATGGCGGCGGCTCGCCGCCCGGCACGGCCGGCCATGCCGTCGGACGCTGTCTCGTCGCGACGGGAGGCGGGCCGCCCCGGCTCAGCGGCCGAACTGCTGCCGCAGCCACTCGTTCTTCCGCCTCTCGAGCTCGATCAGCTTGGCGACCGGACCCTTGCGCGCCCCGTTGACCTGGGCACGATTCGCGGGGGCATCGGCAGCCGACGCGAACGAGGAAAGCACGAGGGTCGACACGACCGCCATCACGAAGAGCATGCGCTGCATGGGAGACTCCTGCACGAGAGAGGGGAAACGGACACGACGAGCGGTCTCCGTGCGCGGGCGGGCAGCCCACGCGCGGGACCGGGAAGGGGAATCGACCGTCGCCACCGAGATCCTGCAGCTGCCGCACGCGGCGCCGCATCGGCGGAGAAACCCATACCCGACGCCCGCACGGCGCCTCGCGCGCCGTCCGCGCGATCCGGCGTCGCGTGCGCGAAAAACCGGCGCGCGGCGTCCGCAGTCCCTTGACGACGCGGCATTCGTGTGCCGCGAGGCGGCGCGAGACGCTCACCCGCCGTACGCGGTCGCCGTGTCCATGCGGGCGAGGTCGTCCTCGAGCGAGCGGTGCGGCCTGATGCCGAGCCGCGCGAGGGCGCCGTGGTAGGCGCGCACCGCCTCCGCGGCATCCACCTCGCCGTCGGCCACCGCCCGCAGGTGGCGGACGAACTCGGGCTGATGCTCGGCGGCGTTGATCTTGCGTCCGAAGAGCGCGACACGCGCGCCGTGCGCCTTGGCGTCGGCGAGCAGGGCGAAGGCATCGTGCGTGGTGCCGGCACCGCCGCCGAGGATGCCCACCACCAGCGTGCGGTCGTACGCGGCGAGCTGCTCGGTCACGGCCGGTCCGAGGTAGGGGATCTTGAGGAAGAGCGGTCGGCCCGCGCGCGGCACGCCGGCCAGCGCGCGCACGACGTGGTCGGCGAGGAACCGTGCGATGTCCCGCGGCCGCTCGCCACTCGCCCGGCCTGGGACACGGCCGAGGGCGTTGGGGAAGAACACCTCGAGAAAATGGCGAAAGCCCTGCCGCTCCGCGTCGATGCGGAAATCGCGATAGGCCGCGAGCATGGCCCGGTCGAGCGCGGCGTCGTCGTTGAGCGTGAGCGAGAAGAGGCCCAGGGTCGCGCCCCGGGCCGTGTCGGCGTGCGCGGCGTCCACGCGGCCGCAGCGGGCCTGGGCGATCGTGGTCGTGGAAAACGGGAGGGCGGGTTCCCGCGGGTAGCCCCCCGTGCCCGCCGCGAGCCAGATGTCGGACGTGTCGTTCATCCGCACCGCGGGGGTCACGGCGGAAGCGACGAAGAGCCCCTCCTCGATCGCGAGGACCTCGCTGGTGCTCGCGCTCATGAGCATGATGTCGACGAGCCCCTGCGCGACGAGCGCGCGGATGTTCTCGCGATACTCCTCGATCGATCGGTAGGGGCCGGTGGCCGGGTCACCGCCCGGCCGCAGGCCCGGCGCGGCCAGCCCGAAGGCCATGTCGGCGTCCTTGGCGTCGGCGAGGATGAAGTCGCGGCACGAGGGATCGGCGACGATCCGCGCGAGCTTGAGGTCGAGCGATTTGGGATGGCGGGTATGCATGGGCGAGATGGTACCGCGCGGCGGCCCGGTACACTGTGGCCACCCGGGCAGCGCCGTCGCAGCGACGCCGGCCCCCCGCCCCTGACGCGTCGCCGACCATGTCCCCAGATGCCGCCCGCGACATCGACTGCACGATCTGCGGCACGTGCGTGGCGGACGTGCTCGTGCGGCCGGTGCCGCTCGGGGCCGCGGTCGGTGGCGGCCGGCTGTTCCACGTCGAGCCGATCGAGGCGACGACCGGCGGCATCGTCTGCAACACCGGCATCGCCATGCGCCGGCTCGGGGTGCGGGTGGCTGCGGCGAGCCTCGTCGGGGATGACGTGTGGGGCCGGCTCATCCGCGATCGTGTCGCCGTCGAGGCGATCGACGCGACGGCGCTCGAGACGCACCCGACGCTCGCCACGAGCACGACCGCCGCCCTGATCGACCCGTCGGGTGAACGCAGCTTCGCGCACCACGTGGGCGCGCCGGCCGCGCTCGATGCGGGATTCCTCGCGCGGCACGACGGGCTGTGCGCGCGCAGCCGCTATCTCCTCGTCGGCTACGTCGGCCTGCTGCCCGCGCTCGAGGCCGACCTGGCCACGGCGCTCGGTGCCGCGCGGGAGACGGGCTGCCGCATCGCGCTCGAGACGGGGGGCAGCGGCGGCTCGCTCGACCAGGTCGCCCCCGCGCTGCGCCACGTCGATTGCTACGTGCCGAGCTTCGACGAGGCGAGCCACCAGACGGGGCTCGACGACCCGCGGGCGATCGTCACCCGGTATCGGGAGGCGGGGTGCGCGGGCATCGTGGGCGTGAAGCTCGGCACGCGTGGCGTCATCCTCTCCGAGTCGGCGACGAGTCCCGCCCTCCTCGAGATTCCCTGCGTACCGGCTCCGGGCCCGGTGGCCGACACGACCGGAGCGGGCGACGCGTTTCTCGCGGGCCTGATCACCGGGCTGCTGCGGGGCATGCCGCTCGGCGAGGCCGGCCGGCTTGGCGCGGCCACGGCCGCCTGCTGCGTGACGGGCGTCGGTGCCACGGCGGGGCTGCGGTCGTACGAAGAGACGCTCCGCCTTGCGCGCCGGTGACCGGGTCCCTCACGCGTCGCGCGTGAAGAGCGCGAGTTCCGTCGTCAGCCCCGGTCCGAATGCCATCGCCACGCAGGGCCCCGCGCCCGCCGCGAGCACCCGCTCGAGGATGAAGAGGATCGTGGCGCTCGACATGTTGCCATGCTCGGCGAGCACCGCCTGCGAGTCGGCGAGCGCCTGCGGGTCGAGTGCGAGCGACTCCTCGACCCGGGCGAGGATGCGCGGCCCGCCCGGGTGCACCGCCCAATCGGCAACGGCCCCAACCTCCAGCCCGACACCCCCCAGAACATCGGCGAGTGTCTCCGGGAGCGCGGCGGCGATGACCGCGGGCACGCGTGCCGACAGGTTCATCTCGAAGCCGTGGTCGCCGATGATCCAGCCCATCTCGTCGCGCGAGTCGGGCAGGATGCGCGACCACTGGCGCACGATGCGCCAGGGACGACCCGCGCGACGGACCGCGTGCCCGGCACCCACGCCGACGACCGCTCCGGCCCCGTCGGCGAAGATGCTGTTCGCGACGACCAGATCGCTCCGGCTGCCGTACTGGAAGTGCAGGCTGCAGAGTTCCACGCAGACCACGAGCGCGATGGCCTCGGGATTCGCCGTCGTGAACGCGTCCGCGACCCGCAGGGCATTGAAGGCACCGTGACACCCCATGAATCCCACGTGCGTGCGCGACACGTCCGCGGGAAGGCCGAGGGCATCGACGAGTTCGAGGTCGACCCCGGGCGTGACGAAACCGGTGCACGAGCAGGTGACGAGGTGGCTGATGGAGGCCGGCGGGATGCCTGCGGCATCGATCGCGGTGCGGGCGGCGTGCACCGCCAGCGCGCCGGCCTCGGTCGCGTACCGCTCCATCCGAGCACCCGTCGTGGGTCCGCCGTCGTGCGCCGCGTCGGCCGGTGGAAAAAAGGTCTGCAGGTAGGGCTCCTCGCCGGGATCCTCGAGGAGCACGGAGCCGCGGGTGCGAATCCGGGTCTGGCGGTAGATCGCCGCCAGCGTCCGCTCGTGGCCCGGTTCGGCATTGGCGAATCCCGCCGCCAGCCGGGCGGCGTCGGTCTGGCAGATCTGCCGCGGCGGGGTGGCCGTGCCGATGCCGAGAATCGCGAGGCTCATCGTGGGGTTCTCCCTTCCCTGGGATCGGACGCCTCCGAATTGTGCCCGACGATGAGCGGTACGGCATAGCGGGCCGCCCATGGGGCCAGGCGGGCCGCGCGGAGGGCGCCCGCGACCAGACGGGGTGACCGCAGCCACCGGGCAACCCGGCCGCAGCGGGCCTGACGGGCCGCGACCGCGGCGGCATATCCGGCCCGATAGGCCGCGCCGACGACCCCGGGATCGAGGGTTTCGTCGCCGCTGCCGGCGACGATCGCGTCGGCCAGCACGCGGCCGCCGGCCAGAGCCCAGCCGATCCCCTCGCCCGTGAAAGGCTCCACGAACCCGGCCGCGTCGCCCACCCGCAGGACCCGGCCTGTGTCGTGGGCCACGAGCGGAGCCACGTGCGACAGCCGAGGCGTGGCGCGGAAGTGGGCCCGCGCCAGTTCATCCCGGTCCAGCCAGACCGCCGGGCCGGCCGCGGCGTCGAGGATCCGCCGCACGGCAGCGGCCGGTCCTCCGCCGGCGAGGAGTGAGGGGTCGAGGGCCGCCGCGACGTCGATCCGTCCATCCTCCAGCCGGACGATCCCGCAATAGCCCCCGCAGGCCACGGCCATCGCCAGTTCGCCGGGCGGCAGCCCGGCGGCGTGGGCCGGGAGCGTGGTGCCCACTCCGACGTGGCTCGACGGGGTGGAGAACCGGCCGTCTCCCGCCCCGGACGGCTGCCGCCCGCGGGCCCGTGTCATGCCGGCACCCTCGGCTACCCGCTCCGGGTTTCGCCGCGGCCGGGTATCCGCCGCGATTCGCAGGCCGGCGCCGAGACCCGTGGCCAGCACCAGCAGTCGGCAAACGATGCGGGAATCGTTTCGATCGCCAGGCTCCGGCGAAGAGCCGGCCGCGAGTGGTCGAGTCGTGGTCCCGGCCGCGAGTGGTCGA
>DNLZ01000330.1:0-409 GCA_003488325.1 Planctomycetaceae bacterium | reverse complement strand
TCGCGGTCCCGGCCGCGAGTGGGCTTCTCGCCCTGACGGCCAGCTCGACCAGGTTCGCGTCATCCCCCACCGCGTCGACCCGGGTCGCGTCGCAGTGGGGCAACCACTGGCACCCGGCCGCGATCGCGGCCCGCACCAGCCTTCGATCGAGCGTTTCCCTGGAGACGATCGCCGCGACGACACCCCCCACGGGCACGACCGGTCCGCCGCCGGCGACCCACACCGGCCCGAGCGGCACGGCGGTCGGCGGCACGAGCGGGAACGCGCGGGACGAGGAGCCCTGGATCGGTGGCCCCAGGGCTCGCTCCAGCCGCGCGAGTTCCGCGACCGCGGTCCGCGACAGGCAACAGCCGCACACCTTTCCCCGCGGCATGCCGCACCGATCCAGCAGGAGCGTCGCCAGGCCGGC
>DNLZ01000329.1:6136-7195 GCA_003488325.1 Planctomycetaceae bacterium | reverse complement strand
CCTCGAAGCGATCGCGACACGCCCGCATGTCGGCGGCCCACGCTCGCGTCGATCCCGTCAAGGGCGGCACACCGTCGATCTCGCCGTCGGCGAGATCGAGGAGGTGGGCGCATTCGTGGATGACGACACTGCGCGGCCCGTCGCGCATGCGCCCCCCCTCGACCACTCGGGGCCACGAGAGCACCATGCTCCCGCCCGCCCACGTCTCACCGAATCGTGGTTCGTGCCACTCGAGCTGGGCGCCACCGCCGATCGGGTGGACCTTCGGCACCACGTAGTCTCGGGGATAGACGAGGATGCTCGTGAGCATCGGGTAAAACGCCTGCTCGAAGCCGATCGCGGTGAGGGCCACCTGCCCCGCGACGGCAAGACGGACCTCGTCGGTGACGACCATCCCGCCACAGCCCTCGAACCGTTTCTCGGCGAGGAAGACCGCGACCCAGGCCTGCAGGCGTGCCCTCTCCTCGTCGCCGAGCCAGTCCACCTGCCGTACGGTGCGACGGAGAATGTCGCCCCATACGGCGGGAAACGGTCGCTCGGCGATGGCCCGGCGACGACGCGACCGCAGCCAGGACAGGATCATGGGCGTCGCACGGCGCCCCACCGCATCGCTGCGGGAGTCAGCCGCACCCGCATGGGCGATCAGGGACTCAGGGGGAGCCGCCTCGAGAACAACTCGAGCGCCAGCATCAGGCAGCCCAGCGAGATGGCGACGAACGACAGCAGGAGCATCGCGGTGTAGACGTTCACCGGCGGACGGGCACGGGACTGGCGATCGGGGTCGAGGTCGGTTGACATGCCTGCGTTTTCCGTTGGTTTCACCGCCGACGGCTGCGACACCGGATGCGCGCGTGCCCGATCTCAGGCCTTCAGCCGGGTCGTCACCTTGTCGCCACGCTGCACGACACCCCGCATGTATTCACGCACCGGCTCCGCGATGGCGTGGTCCGGACGCACGGCACGCACGACAGCCCGGCCCACGTACTGGTCGCCGCGATAGACCTCGAGGGTGTGGCCGACCTGCAGCCCGTCGTCGCCACCCAGCGAGATCTCGATCGC
>DNLZ01000329.1:4776-5762 GCA_003488325.1 Planctomycetaceae bacterium | reverse complement strand
CTGTCGACCGAAAGACCACTCTGCTGCAGGAGCATCCTCGCATTCGCCACCTGCCGCTCGAGCTGCGCCTTGCGCTCATTGGCGACGGCGAGAAACGCCTTCTGCTCCTCAAGCTGTGCCGCCAGCGACGCAGCCCGATCGACCTGCTCGTCGACGATCTTCTGCTGGGCACGCACGTCGCCGCGCAGACGCTCCGCATCCGCCGTGACCCGTTGAAGTGCCTCCTTCGCGTCCTTCAATTCATCGGCCAGATTCTGGACGTCGTTTTGGCGCTTCTCCTTCTCGGCACGGAGAACATCGAGCTCCGTGCTCTTGTCGACGATTGCCGTCTGCAGTTTCGCGACGACCTGGTCGCGCGAGGCCTCGGATGCGGCGACCTTGGCGGTGAGTTCCTTGATCTCCCGGTCGAGTTTTTCCCGCTCCTGTTCGGCCTCCTGCAGCTGATACTTCAGCCCGAGCGGCTTGCCGCCGGACACCTGTTCCGGAGGACGTTCGACCGTGTCCTTCCAGTTGGTGTGCGAAAGGTAGATCGCCGTGGCGAACGTCATGAGCACGAGGCTCATGATGAAGACGGCGAACACGAAGATCTTGCCGATGAGATTCATGTTCGATCCCTCGTGCTCGCATGCAGGGGCCGGGATCACCGGCCGCCACAACGCAATCCCCTGTCCAGTGTCGTCCCCCGGACCCCGTGCGGGCAAGACGACGGCCGCTCAGGGACTCCCCGACGGTCAGATCGGTCGGCGGCGGCCCGTCGCTCAAGCCCGCGGCGCGCCGCCGCTGCGGTCGGCACGCCGCCCCCCACGCACGACCGCCTCAAGCCCGAGCGCCGCCGCGACCGCCACGCACAGCCAGGCCGGCAAACTCCCCGCCACCAGCCAGAGAGCCGGGCGTCCGTCTCGTGTCACGGACGCCCGCACGGGGGCCGGTGCCCGCCGGGGACCGCACGCGAGCAGGCGTCCACAGCCGTCGATCGACGCGGAAAA
>DNLZ01000329.1:0-4410 GCA_003488325.1 Planctomycetaceae bacterium | reverse complement strand
ATGGCCGCCGTGAGGTGCATGTCGAGTTCGCTCGAACCCCAGAACCAGCCGTCGTTGGTCAGGTTCACGATCACGTCGGGCCGCCCCCCGGTGGCGGTGAGGTCCCTCACCATCGACCGGACCGCCTCCGGAAGCGCCGTCTCGTAGCAGATGTTCGTCGCGACCCGCCAGCCGGCGATCGTCACGGCAACAGGTCGTTCGCCAGCCGTGAGGCCCGCCGGGAGCGGCGTGAGGCGCTGGAGCCACGGAAATCGGTCGGCGAGCGGGATGTACTCGCCGAACATCACCGGGTGCATCTTCTCGTAGCAGTCGAGCGGCGTGCCGGCCGGGTCGAGGAACAGCGCACAGTTGAAGTGTCGGGCTCCCGTCGGTGCCGTGGGCGTGATCACCTGCTTGTCGACACCCACCAGCCACGGCGTCGCGTAACGCGTGGCGTAGAGGGCCAGCGCGTCGAACCGCTCCTGTTCGAGCGCCTGCCGACAGCGTTCCTGCCTCGAAGCCCTGACACGGTCGTCGGCGTCGGCGGGCTCCGTTCCTTCCATCCGCTCGACGAGCGCCTCGTCGAGCGGCTCGGCCGGGTCGATCTCGAGCAGGCCCCAGCGCCACATCGTCTCCGGCCACACGACCAGATCGACGGGCCCGGCCTCGAGACCGGCCCGGGTGATCCCGTCGTAATGGCTCGCCACGGCCACCGCCGCATCCGGATCGTGCTTGAGTTCCGTATCGATCGAGCCCTGCACGAGGAGCACATCCAGCGTTGGTAGCCCCGACGGAAGCGGTTCGGCGAGCCGCCACGCACCGTACGCGATCGCACCGGCGACGGTGATGCCAGCAAGGCCGGTGTTCCACCGAAGCATGCGTCCGGACCGTCGCGGATCGACGAGCAGCGCGGCGAGGCCCGCGGCGCCCGCCATGACGACGGCGCTCACCCCGATCGCACCGAACACATCGGCACACTGGATGAGCGTGGTCCAGCGCCACTGCGTATGACCGAGACCGCCGAACGTGAACCCACCGAGAAACGATCCGCGCACCTGCTCCACCGTAACCCACGCCAGGACCGCGGCCGGGACGAGCGGCCAGCGTCGGCGATGCACGAGGCCTCTGGCGACCGCCACGAAGAGCGGCAGGTAGAGGCCGAGATACGCGGACAGGGCGACCCATCCGATCGAGGTCGCGGGATGCGGCAGCCGCAGCCAGTGGATCGTGGCCAGCCAGTGGCCGATGCCGGCCGCCCAGAGCGTCATCCATGGCCGACGCCCGCGGAGCTGGTCCGATGTGACGAGGGCAAGCCACGGGAGCGGGGCGATCCACGCCGCCGGCCAGAGGTCGGCCGGTGGATGGATGAGGAACATCGTCACCGCCCCTGCCCAGGCGCACACCGCCGTCGAGTGACGGGAGGAACTCGACTGCTCGGGCGGGGAAGCGGCCCCGTCGGGCTGCGGCATCGTGGTGGGCGGAGGTCGCGACATCGGCTGCCTGTGGAGAAGGTCGAGCACCGTCAGTCGCCCACCTCGAACTCGGCGAGCACCGTGCCTGCCGTGACGGCCTCGTCCTCCTCGACGAGCCACGTCACGAGGCGACCCGACACCGGCGCCTCGAGGTCGATCGTGGCGCTCCCCGCGACGAGTTCGACGACGCGGTCACCCGCGGAGACGCTCCCTCCGACCGGCACGAGCCAGAGGGAGACCGCGAGCGGAACGTCCTCGAGGCCGAGGTCAGGCACGACGAGCCGTTCCCGCTGACCCTCGGCGGCGTCATCGACCATCCTGTCATCCTCACCGCTGGGACCGCAGCCACGCGAGCATCACACGTCCCACGGCCTCGAGCGACTCGGCCGAACAGTTCTCGGGCGTGTCGGCGGTGGTATGCCACGCGGGATAGTCGAAGTCGATGACGTCACACGTGGGGATGCCGCCGATCATGCGCAGCGGCACGTGATCGTCATCCACGGTGTGCTTGGGACGGGGCACGAACTGCTTCACCCCGAGGCGCCGCGCCGTCTCCCAGATGGAGTCGACGACGGGCCGGGTGTCGGCCCACTCGACGGAGTGACGTTCCTGCCAGATCGTGAGATCGCGGTCACCGACCATGTCGAGGATGACGCCCGCTCGATAGCGATGCACGATCGCTTCCGCACGGACGTCCGCGGCGTACTGCCGGGCGAAGAAGGTGGACCCGAGGAAATACGGGTCGCGGGCCCCGACCACGTACTCCTCGGCATCGAAGAGCACGAAATCGACGCCGACCGGTCCGGGCAGCGGCCGCATCATCGACGCGAGCTCCATGAGCACAGCCACGCCGCTGGCGCCGTCGTTCGCACCGATGAACACGCCGCGGGGATCGCGCGGGTCACGATCCGGAAAAGGTCGCGTGTCGTAGTGCACGCCCACGAGCACGCGTTCACGACGCTCGGGATGCCAGACGACGATCAGGTTTTCCATCGCGACGGGATCGCCCGTCCGTCGATCCCGAATCTGGAACGCCTGGCCGGACACGGTCGCACCCGCGGCCCGGAAGTGCTCCACGAGGAGCGCTCGTTGCCTCGCCATGGCGGCCGATCCGCTGGGCCGCGGACCGAGCGCGCAGATCGCCTCGAGGTGGGCGAAGGCCCGCTCCCCCGAAAACGACGGCTCCTCGCCGTCCGCGAGGGCCGCGAGGGCCGACACGATGACCGCGCACCATGGCGTCGCGGGACGCAAACCCAGCATCTTCACCTCGGCAGCCGCCTCGCCCACGACGCTCCGGCCCGAGTTTACCCCGGGACGTTGGCATGCCGACAGGTCAGCCACGGCGGCGCCGCGCACCCACGCCGGCTCGTCCGGGCGGACCCGATATCAGCGGCTGCCGGACGCGGCCTGTGGCGTCGCCTCGGCACCACGATGCGCCTGAGCGAGTCGCTCGACGAAGTCGGGGCTCGCCCCCTTGAGAACGAAGACCTCGCTCGAGTCATGTGGCGCTCCGTGCGGTCGGACGATGCAGATCACCTCCGCCTTGCCGGCGTGCTGCCGCACGTGGTCGATGAGCACATGCTCTCCGGACGAGGCAGTGCGGGTGTCGGCGCCCGCACCGCCGGTCCCTCCCGTCGTCGGTCCGGCCGCATCCGGCGACGTGGGACGCGGCATGTTCGCCGGCGCCGCCGCGGCTGCCGCCGGATCGGTCGTGGGGGGCGCCGTGCGTCGTGAGGCGAGTGGCGTGGACGAGGGTGCCGCGACGGGCGGCGTTGTGCCATCCGCAGCGAGCGTCGAGGCGGTGGGCAGGGCGTCGGCGCGGTCTCGCCGGTCGAACGACACCCTCGGCATCGATTCGGCCATCGCCGGAACATGCGCCGAGCCACCCGGCAGCATCGAGGCCTCGACACCGCTGCTCGGATAGACGTTGCGGTACACGAACGCGAGCCCCGCCTCCTCGAGCTGCTCGTGGATCGCCGGCAACGCCGCGAAGAGTCCCTCGTTGTCGGTCGGGTCGGCCGCGTTGCACACGCCGATCAGCGTGCCGTCGGCCGCGAACAACCCGCCACCGCTGCGGCCCTGCACTGGCTGGCCTGCGACCTGCACGTTCGCGGGACCGAGATACTTGTCCACCCCGGTGATGCGGCTGCGGTGGACCGTCGGGTCGGCCCCACCGTCGCAGCCAACGCTCAGCACCGGTTCTCCCGGCGTCGGCCGTCGGGCGGCGTCCCCGACCGGCGCGGGCTCCACCGCGACGTCGGTGAAGATGCTCACGAGCGCGAGGTCGCGGGTCAGATCCCAGGCGATGAGCTGCCCGGCGACGGCCCGCGGAGCCTGGGGCGCGAAGAGGTCGACCTCGATGCGGCCCTTCCCCTGGGAGTCGCGGAAAATGTGGCCGCAGGTCAGGATGAGCGCCTCACCCTGCCGGCAATCGATGACGGTCCCCGTGCCACGGCAGACGCCGCCGGCATCCTCGACGCGCAGTCGCGCCGTCGCCGCCAGCAGGCGGCGTTCGACAGCCGGTTCCCCCGCGCCGCGAGGAGGCGCCTCGGTGACGAGCGGGGCCGGCGCGGGGCTCGTCGCCACCGGGATTCCGGGAATCGTCGCCGCCTCGGCCACGGGACCGCGTGCCTGAGGCTGGCCGCCGAGCGGCCCCGCGGACCGGGCGAGCAGGCGTTCGAGGTCGGCCTTGGTGGTCGCGCCGTCGATGCGGCCCGTCTCCCGCCCCTTGACGACGAGGACATAGCACGGCACCGCCGTCACGCCGAAGCGTCGCACGAGGTCGGTCTCACGATCGACGTCGATCCGGCGCACCGGCCAGCCGGCGGCGGCGACGCTCTCGACGAGCGGGACCATCTGCCGGCACGGGCCGCACCATGACGCCTCGAACGAGAGGAGCACGGCCTCGCCCGCAGCGGCCGCCGCCGCTGGATCTCCGGCGGCGCGCGTCGCGGCCGGC
>DNLZ01000480.1 GCA_003488325.1 Planctomycetaceae bacterium | reverse complement strand
CGGCCGCCGCCGCGGTTTCAGCCGCGTTCGCAGCCCAGTCGAGCCATGGCGCGGATGGCTCCCCGGCGGCTCCTGCCGGACCGGTCCGCCGCCGCGGCATCCGACTGGGCTTCGACAATTTCGCGCTCCGGGCCCTCGAGCAGGACGCCCGGGCCCTCGTGGACCAGGCCGTCGCGCTCGGGTGTGATTCCGTCTTCATCACCGACTTCGGCCCGTTCCGCGGCGCCTTCGACGACGCGTCGCTCGCCGAGATCCGCCGCTACGGCGCGGAGCGGAACGTGGCGATCGAGCTCGGCTCGTGGAGCATCTGCCCGACGGCCGGACGGTTCAAGAAGGACTGGGGCACGGCGGACGAGCACCTCGCGCTCGGCATCCGCATGGCGCGGGCGCTCGGATCGAAGGCGTTTCGGGTGATCCTCGGCGATCGCAACGACCGTCTCTCTCCGGGGGGCATCCGAGCGCGGATCGCCGACACGGTCGCGGTGCTCGAGAAGGCCCGGCCGCTCGCCCTCGACGCCGGCGTGAAGATCGCCGTCGAGAATCACGCGGGAGACATGCAGTCGCGCGAACTGCTCGCCCTCGTGGAGGATGCGGGCCCCGATGTCGTGGGCGTCAACTTCGACTCGGGCAACGCCTGCTGGACGCTCGAGGATCCGCTCTCCGCGCTCGACCGACTCGCCCCCCATGTCCTCACGACGAGCCTGCGCGACACGATGCTCTGGGAGACGCCCCAGGGCTTCACCGCACAGTGGACGGCGATGGGAGAGGGATGCGTCGACCTCGCGGCCTTCTTCGACCTCTTCGAGAAGCGGTGCCCCGGCGTGACGGTGCACATCGAGACGATCTCGGGCTTTCCCCGGGAGTTCCCGCTCGTCTCGACGGACTTCTGGAAGGCCTATCCGGAGGCCCGCGCCGAGGACCTGGCCGGCCTGCTCGCCCTTGCGAAGAAGGGCCGCCCGATCGCCCCGTTCGCGCCGCCCGAGGGCGCCGACCGCAAGCAGGCGGATCGCGACTACCAGCTGGCCGAACTCGCGCGCAGCATCACGCACTGCCGTGAGGTCCTCGGCCTCGGTGTGCGGACATGACGCCCTCCGTCGGCACGATCGACGCCACGAGGCCGCCGCGGCCGGCGCCGTGCGACGACCTCGCGACGTGGGACCGCGAGCACGTCTGGCACGCGTTCACGCAGATGCAGGAGTACGAGCCGCTGCTCATCGAGCGGGGCGAGGGCGCATGGCTCGTCGACACGTCGGGCCGGCGGTACATCGACGGCTCGGCGAGCATGTGGTGCAACGTCCACGGCCACCGCCATCCGCGACTCGACGCGGCGGTCCGCGAGCAGCTCGACCGGGTCGCGCACGTCACGAACCTCGGCCTGTCGAACCCGACGACGGTCGCCTTCGCGCGACGCCTCGTCGAGATCGCGCCGCCGGGGCTCGACCGCGTCTTCTTCACGGGCGACGGCTCGAGCGCGACCGAGGCCGCCCTCAAGATGGCCTTCCAGTACTGGCGGCAGGCGGCCCGTCCGGAGCCGGCCCGGACGCGGTTCGTGGCGATCGGCGACGCCTACCACGGCGACACCTTGGGCGCGATCGGCGTCGGCGGTGTGGACCGTTTCACGGCGCTCTTCGCCCCGCTGACGTTCGACGCCCTGCGCCTGCCGTCACCGGCCCTGCCGCGGCCCGGCACCGCGACCCCGCCGTCGCTCGCCGAGTCGCTCGCCGGGCTCGAGGCGCTCCTCGTCGCGCACGCCGGCACGGTCGCGGCCGTGATCATGGAGCCGCTCGTGCAGATGGCCGGCGGCGTGCTCGTCCATCCCGAGGGATTCCTCCGCGGCGTGCGCGAGATCACGCAGCGGCACGACGTGCTGCTCATCCTCGACGAGATCGCCGTCGGCTTCGGCCGCACGGGCACGATGTTCGCATGCGAACAGGAGGCGGTCGTTCCCGACCTGCTCTGCCTCGCCAAGGGCCTGACGGCGGGCTACCTCCCGATGGCCGCCACGCTCGCGACCGGCCGCATCTGGGAGGCCTTCCTCGGCACGCATGCCGAGCATCGCACGTTCTTCCACGGCCATACCTACGGCGGCAATCCGCTCGCGGCCGCGGTGGGCCTCGCCTCGCTCGACATCTTCCGCGACGAGGACGTGCTCGCGGAATTGCCCGCGAAGATCGCGCGGCTCGAGGCGGGCGTCGCCCGGCTCGCCGCGCTGCCCCACGTCGGCGCCGTGCGCCAGTGCGGCCTCGTCGCCGGGGTCGAGCTCGTCCACACGGTGGCCGACGCCGCACGCGCGCGACCGGCGGTGCCCTATCCGTGGCAGGAGCAGCGAGGCACGCGGGCGTGCCTCGCCGCCCGACGACACGGGGCGCTCCTGCGTCAGCTTGGCGACGTCGTCGTCGTCATGCCTCCCTTGTGCATCGACGACGACGAGATCGACCTCCTCGTCGCAGCCGCGGAAGCCGGCGTCGTCGAGGCGACCGCGTGAGCGCGCCGGCTGCGTGCCCCTTCAGCCGCCCACGGCGACACCGAGCTGCACGAGCTGCGGGAGCGAAGTGGCACGGAACGCCGTGCACGACTCCTGCACGAGTCGCAGGCGCTCGGCGGAATCGGCGACCGGCTTGCCGTCCCGCTGGAGCGAACGGCCGCTCGACGTGAGCCGCCTGTCCACGCGGTCGGCGAGCCCATCGGGTCCGCCCTCGACCAGTTCGAGCAGGATCGCCGCGTCGAGGTCGCCGATCGAGTGGCCGGTGCCGGTCGTCGTGCTGGCGAGGGCCACCGGCCGACCTCCGAGCGCGTCGGAGGCGAGCACCGCGCGGTTGAAGGGGCAGGGGAGCGCGACACGATCCGGGGCGTGCGCCGGCGCGACCGGCAAAGCACCCGCCGCCAGGTCGAAGAGACCGGTCGCGACGCCCGCGTCGATCGCCCGCGCGATGTCGTCGCGTGCCGCGCCGGCCGGTCGTGGGTCGGCGAGGAGCGCCGAGAGTGACTGGCTGCCGCCGGCGAGCCGCGCGACGAGCGCATCGTAGAGCGCACCCTGGAGCGTGCTCGTGACGACGCCGAGGTTGGCCTGGTAGGGGAGCGTGGCGCCGGGACGGGAGAGCCGGACGTGGATGTCGTCGGCGACGGCCAGGCGGTCGTCGAGGCCGGTGAGCAGCCGCGGCGCCTTGGCGTAGACATCCCAGCGAAACGCCGTGTTCGCGCAGAAGTCCTTGTGGGCCTCGGTGACGAGCCGGTCGTTCGTGGTGCGGAAGAGCTCCTGGAACTCGGGCCGCACGCAGAGATCCCAGAAGTTCGTGTGCACCGGCAGACTGCCCGCGAACGTCAGGCCGGCCCCGCCGAACATCCCGGCCACCTCCGCGAAGTAGAAGCTCGTCCAGTGCTCGTTGAGGTACTCGTGGGCGAGGTAGCGGATGTCCTGCTTGAGCAGCGCATCGACATAGGCCGACGCGTTGGGATTGTCCACGAAATACTTCGCCTGCCGGTCGCGGATGAAGACGAGGTAGGCGAGCGCGTCGCGGATCCGCTGGAGGCTGTCGCCGGTGCGCAGGGCGGCGTACTGCCGGAGGATGCCGCGGATGGGCTGCAGGTGGGCCCAGCCGGGCATCGAGTTGTAGCTCACCACGAGCAGGCCGCCCGGGGCGAGGTGGCGACGGGCGACGTCGAGGATCTGCTCGCGCACCTCCGGGGCGACCCAGCTGAAGACGCCGTGGAGTGCGACGTACTCGAACGTGCCAAGGTCGGCGGGCAGGTCGCCAAACCCCGAGGTGATGACGCGGGCGTTGGCGAGCGAGCCCGCCGCGATCTCCCTCGAGGCGATCGCCGTGTGCTCGGGATTGATGTCGACCCCGACGAACTCGGCGGCCGGACAGGCGGCGGCGAGCGTCGTCAGCGACCGGCCGAGCCCGCAGCCGAGTTCGAGGTATCGGAAGCGGTCGCCGCGCGGGGGCGCGACGCGATTGAGCGCCGCCACGTAGCGGATCGCGACGGGCGCGAGGTTCGGGTAGAAGCCCGGGATGTAGGCGACGTCGGTGAGATAACCGGTCGACGGCCGTGAATCGATCCGCGTGTCCATGATGGGCGTTTCCGTGTGTGCCGGGGGCGATGGCCCCCTCGTCGTCGAGAGTGTCCCCTGCGAGGCGCATCCCGGCAAACCCACCACGCCGGTCGCC
>DNLZ01000479.1 GCA_003488325.1 Planctomycetaceae bacterium | reverse complement strand
TGCCGCTCGGGCTGGCGGCCGTGCTCGCGAGCGTGGTGCCGGCCGCGGCCAGCAACGCCTGGGCACGGCTCGTCGCGCCGTGGCGTTCCATTCCGCGCTACACGTTCGCGCGGCTCGAGCCCCTTCCCGACGCCATCGTCGTGCCGCACGGAGAGCCGACCACGTTCGCGGCGAGGCTCTCCGCCGACACGCGTTGGCGACCCCGCGTCGCCTCGGCACGCGCCGGCAGCCAGCGTCGGCTCGCGGCCGACCTCGGCTCGCCGGCCGCCGCCGACTCGTACGTCTTCACGCTGCCGGCCCAGCTCGAGCCCGTGTCGCTCGCGGTGGCCGTCGGTGACGCGCGGCAACGCGTCTCCCTCGAGCCGCTGCTCCGTCCGGAGATCGCGGGTGTCGAGGCGGAGATCAGCCTGCCCGAGTACCTCGAGCGCCCGGGCGTGGAGCGCCAGGACGTCCGCGGCGGCACGCTCGCGCCCGTCGTCGGCAGCACGGTCGCGCTCGTCGTGACCGCCAATCGGCCCCTCGCCGCGGCCGAGGTGGACGGGGTCGCGGCCCTCCCGGACCAGGCCGCGATTCGCACGGCGCCGCGTGTCGCCGAGCGCGAGTCGAGCGTGACGATCACGTGGACGGATCGCCACGGCCTCGCGGGGATGCGGCCGCTCGAGCTGCGGATCATGCCGCGCGACGACGCGGCCCCCACGGTTCATGCGACGGGTCTGCCCGCCGGCAGCGCGATCCTGCTCGACACCGACACGCTCGCCTTCTCGATCGCCGCGGCCGACGACTTCGGCGTGCGTCACGTCGGCATCGCCTGGGAGCCGGCGACGACGCCGCTCGACGTCGAGGACGGGGCCGTGCCGTCGGCGGCTCCTCCGTCGGGCGGTGGCGAACGCATCCTGCAGGCCGGTGGACCGGAGGAAGAGTCGCTCGACGTGGCGGCGACGTTCTCTCCCCGGCGCCTCGGCATCGCGCCGCAGCCCATCCTGCTGCGGTCGTTCGCCGAGGACTATCTGCCCGGTCGGGAGCGTTCGTATGCCCCTCCGGTGCTTCTCTACGTGGTCGATCGCGAGGAGCACGCGTTCATCCTCAACGAGCAGCTCAATCGCTGGCGGCAGCAGGCCGGCGAGGTGCGCGATCGGGAGATGGCCCTCCTCGCGACCAACCGGGAACTGCGGAGCCTGCCGGAGGAAGCCCTCGCCGAGGCGGAGACGCGGGAGCGGATTCAGACGCAGGCCGCCGCCGAACGGGCCAATGCGAGGCGGCTCGAGCGGCTCGTCGCGGAGGGGTCCGACCTCGTGCGCGAGGCGGTGAAAAATCCCGAGTTCGAGGCGGCGCTCCTGGAGGCGCTCGCGGGTGACATCGAGACGCTCGCCGACATCGCGGCCACGCGGATGCCGGACGTCGCCGACCTTCTCCGCGCCGCGGCACGTGCCCCCGCAGACGCCTTGGCTGCGACGGGCCCGACCCCGGCTCAGGAGGCGACCGCGAACCCGGGGGCGAATCCGGAGCAGTCGCAGCCGCCCGGGACGCCGTCAGCGGGCAACGAGTCCTCTCCCGGCAAGGCTCCCGACACGGTTCCCGGCAAGGACTCGCCTGCGCCGGGGTCGTCGGGGCAGGGGCGGTCACCACCCCTGCCGAGCATCGCGGATCGCGAGTCGTCGCAGCAGCCTGCGGGCAATGAAGCGGGAGGCCAGTCCGCGGCCGGACAGCCCCGGTTCGGCCTGCCGGGCACCCAGGCGGGGATCGCTCCTCCGCGCGACGGCAAGAACCGGGCGGCACCGGCGGCGGCCGCGCTCGACAAGGCGATCGCAGCCCAGGAGGCCCTGCTCGCCGAGTTCGCGAAGGTGGCCGACGACCTTGCGGCGGTGATGGCGCGGCTCGAGGGAAGCACGTTCGTGAAGCGGTTCAAGCTGGCCTCGCGCGAGCAGGGGGCGATCGGCGGCCGTCTCGCGGGCCTCGGTGCCGAGGCGTTCGTGCGGCCGGAGCGCGAGCCCGCGGCGGTGCGTCGCGCGCTCGACGAGGTCGTGGACTGGAACGGGCGCGAGGCGGAGAAGATCTCGCACCTGATGGACGATCTCCAGGCCTATTTCGAGCGTCGCCGGCTCCCCGCGTTCCGCACGGTGCTCGAGGAGATGAAGGAACTCGACGCGCTCGGCAGCCTGCGTCAGCTCTCCGAGGACATCCGTGCGGAGGCGGGGCTGTCGATCGCGCAGGCGGAGTTCTGGTCCGACACGTTCGACCGGCTCGCCGACGACCTCGTGCCGCCGCCGGAGGATGGCGACGGCGAATCGGGGGAGGGGGAGGCGAGCAACGTGCCGCCCGAGGTCGTGCTCGAGGCGCTGCGCATCCTCGAGGCGGAGGTGAACCTGCGCGAGGAGACGCGCGTCACGGAGCAGTCGCGCAGCGTGGTCAATCCGGCGGAGTTCACCGCCAAGGCGGCCGCGCTGGCCGGTGAGCAGCACGACCTCGGCGACCGTATCGCGGCGCTCGCGGACACGCTCATCGAGACGGTGGTCGACGGACCGCTCTTCGGCAAGGACATGCCGCTCTTCGGCCCGCTGCCGTTCCGCGACGGCCGCGATGCCTTCAAGGCGGAGATCGCGCTCTTCGATCGCGTCGAGGAGGTGATGCGGGAGGCCGCCGACATCCTCGTGCGGCCCGACACCGGGTCGGAGGCGATCGCCGCCGAGACCGAGGCGATCGAGCTTCTGCTCGCATCCCGCGCGGCCGGTGGTGGCGGAGGCGGTGGTGGCGGCGCCGCGGCGCTCATGCCCGGCGGCGGCGGCACGGGGACCGCCCGCACGCCGGCGATCGCGAATCTCGGACGCGGCAACCGCTCGCAGCGGCAGGCCGGCGGCGGCGAGGAGGAGCAGGCCACCGGCACATCGGGACGCGATCTTCCCGAGGAGTTTCGCAGCGGTCTCGACGACTACTTCAATCGCCTCGAGCGGGAGGCGCCATGACCCGTCGCATCCAGAGCACGTGCATCGCCACGGCTCTCGTCGTGATGCTCGTGGCACGTCACGCGGCGGCCCAGCCGGTCGCCCCGGCCGGTGCGGCCGTCGGGCCGGTCGTGAAGTACGGAGATCCCGTGCCGCGCGACGTGCGGGAGATGTACGACGCGGGCATCCGCTTCCTGCTGGCGACGCAGGACGCGTCCGGCGCGTGGACCGACGGGCAGGCGGGGCCGGGGGTCACCGGGATGGCGATGATGGTGCTGCTCGCCTCGGGCGAGGATCCGAATCACGGTCCCTACCGCGACGCGATCCGTCGGGCCCTCCGCAGCATGATCGTCGGGCAGGACGGCAGCACCGGGTTTCTCGGGGGCAGCCGGGGCCACGACAGCATGTATCAGCACGGCTTCGGCATGCTGGCGTTGGCGGAGGCGTACGGCGCGGTGGACGACCGCGGCCTGTGGCAGGGGGTCGCGGCGACCGACGGGCCGGGCGTGGGTCGGTCGATCGGGCAGGCGCTCGAGCTCGCGGTGCGCTGCGCGGTGACGGCGGCACGGTCCAATCCGCACGGGGCGTGGCGGTATTCGCCCGAGGCGCGCGACGCCGACACGTCGGTCAGTGGCGCCGTCATGATGGGGCTGCTCGCCGCGCGCAACGCCGGCATCGAGGTGCCCGACGAGACGATCTCGAGGGCGGTGCAGTACTACGTGGCGATGACCGGCGACAACGGGCAGGCGGGCTACTCGGGATCGGCGGGCGGGGGCAGCGACGCGGTGACCTCGATCACCGTGCTCGTGCTCGCGATCGCGCGGCAGCAGGAACTCCCCGCCTACCGTCGCGCGCTCGACTACCTCGAAGCGCGAAGCCGTGAGACGAGCGGCATCGACGGCTATCCCACCTACACCCGGTATTATCGGGCGCAGGCCCTCTTCCAGGGAGACGTGGAGGCCTGGGAAGCGTGGAACGCCGGCCTCATCCGCGAGCTGAAGTCGATGCAGTCGCGAGACGGCAGTTTCTCCGGGTTCGCCGGACGGGGAGGCGCCTACGGTGCGACGGTGGACACCTCGCTCGCGCTCCTCGCCCTCGCGGTCAACTTCAAGTTTCTCCCCGTGTACGAGCGCTGAAGTGAGGACGTGCGCCATGAGGCCGACCGGAGCGACGACGGCCGGGATGTCGGGACGTGGCCGCGTGCAGTGGCTCACCGTGGGCCTGCTCGGATGGATGGCCGCGGTGCACGGCGTGGAGGAGCGTCCGCCTTCCGCCCCGCCCGTGCGGCTCGGCCAGCCGGGTGCGGCCGCTCCCGAGACGCCCGAGGCGGCGCTCGAACTCCTGCGCCAGGCCGCAGAGGACGCGCTCCAGACGGTGCTCGGCGCCCCGGCGGCCGACGTGCTGGCGCAGCGTCAGCAGCGCAAGGCGCTCGAGGCCCAGCAGCGCGAGCTCGTGCAGCGGCAGGCGAAGCAGTTCGAGCAGCTCCTCCAGCCGCTCCTGCGGTCCGAGCTCGAGCTCGTCCGCCATGCCTGCGGCGACCTGCCGGAGGCGGCGCGGCACGAGGTGCTCGTCGCCGGCAGGGCGGCGATCGAGTCGCTCGCGGAGGATGCGGCCGCCCGCCAGATGAACGGCGGCATGAATGTCGCCGAGGTCGATCCACGGGCGGGACTGCATCGGGTGATCGCCGCCGCGGTGGCGCCACACGTGCCCGCCGACCGGCTGGCCGCCTACCGTCGCGAGGATCAGGCGCGTCTGGAGCGGCGGGCCGCCGTGGCGCGGCAGCGCATCGTCGCCAAGCTCGACGAGCAGCTCGAACTCTCGGCCACGCAGCGCGAGGCCATCCTCGCCGACCTCCGGTCGGGATGGCAGCCGTCGTGGATTCGGGAACTGGATGACCGCGGCGGCCTCGTGGTCAACAATCATCCGCCGGCGCCCGACTACGCCGAGGAGCGGATCGTGCCGCATCTCGACGAGACGCAGCGTTCCGTGTGGCATGCATGGTGTCGGGCTGCCGGCTCCCGGATGCTCGGGCAGCGGGCCCGCTGGCACTTCGACGGACCGGGGCTTCCGCCCGACCCATGGTGGGAGCATCCCTGATGGACGCGAACGTGATGCCGCGCCGGCGGCCCGGGCGATGCGGGCGCCCCGCCCGAGGCCACGTCCGGGGGAGGCGGCGTCGTGCGCATGGAGCGTGGGTCATGGCCTTCGTCGCGGGGCTCGTCGGCGCGGCCTGTCCGTCGGCGAGCCGCGCCGAGGACGACCGGGTCGAGTCGTCGGAGGACGCCGCGGCCGGCGTGGCGCGGGACGCCAATCTCGTCGATCTCGGCGCCAACTTCGACGCGAACGTGTTCGATCAGCGCGGCGACGGGTGGATGCTGCGGGGCAACGTCGTCCGCCGACGGGTGAACGGGCAGCCCACGCCCGCCGTGGAGCCCGGAGAGTCGCCCACCATCTCCCGTGGGCGCCGCGTCGGCGCCGCGCGGCTCGACCGGATCGCCCGCATCTGCACGCTCGCCGACGAGCAGCGTCGTGCGCTCGAGCTCGCGATCGAATCGGACGTGCGGGAGCTCGCCGCCGCGATCGATGCGGAGCGGCGACGCTATGCCGGGGTCACCGTCAACATGTCGGATCAGGAGGGGCAGCGACGCTGGCACCAGTTTCAGCAGGACGTCCAACGGTGCCGGCGACGGATCGAGGAGCTCTTCGAGTCGGGATCCCTCTTCGCGGGCGTGCTCGCGCTGACGCTCGACGATTCGCAGCGCGAGCGCCTCGACACCGAGATCGCCTCGCGGCGGTCGTTTCTCTGGAGCACCATGGTGGCGACGGTGCTGCTCAAGGTCGACGACGCCGTCGGGCTCGACGCGGAGCAGCACCGGCTCGTCGAGGAGGCGCTCCTCGCGCGGGAGCCCCGGCTGCGGCTCGACGAATCGGCCCGGCGATCCAACGCGCACGCCGAGCAGATGCTCGTCTATTCGACGCTGGCGGACGTCGATGCGGCGCCGCTCCAGGCGGCGCTCAGCGAGCGGCAGTGGCGGGCGCTCGCGACGCTCATGAACCAGGGCCGGGCGATGCGGTCGTGGCTCGAGCAGCAGGGCCTCGTCGAACGGCCGGCCGAGGCGCCCTGACGCCGCGGCCTCCGGCCACCGTCAGGTGCCGGACCGCGTTCCGGGAGTCGGCAGGAGTTCGGGCTGGCGGATCGGGGCCGGCGAGGCTCCCGGGCTGCCGCTCGACGGCGAGCCGGGGTTCACCGGCAGCTGTTCGGCCGTCGGCTCCTCGCGGGTGGCCGGATCGCGCGGGGGCAGCTGCTCGGGCCGGGCATCCGCCCCGAGCGACTCGAAGTTCTGCGTGATCGCTCCGCGGCTGAAGACCGCCGGACGCGACAGGCCGTAGTCGAGGTAGAGGCTCGCGTCGCGCTGCCGGGCCCGGCGGTGGGCGTCGAAGTACGCCTTGCCCGGCCACGGGCCTTCCGCGAGGAACACGCCGTTGTATTCGAGCAGCGAGCCCTTGCGGAAGTGGAGCTGCGAGATCGATCGGTTGTAGTCGACGATGGCCCGATAGTAGGAGCTCTCCGCCTCGGCGCGGCGGCGCTGGGCATCGAGGAGCTGGTCGAGCGTCACGGTGCTCGCGTCGTAGGCGGCCTGCACCGCCTCCACCTGCCGCTCGGCGGCGACGCGACGGTTGAAGTTGGTCTGGGCGAGCGCGAAGTTCGTGTCGACGTTGCGGATCGCGTCGACGAGCGCGTGCGACGCCTCGAGCTCCTCGTCCTGGAGCCGGGCCCGCTCGCGGGCCAGCTGGAGCTGGTGGTGCCGCACCGTGGCGAGTTCGCGACGGAAGCCGAGCGGCATGAGGAACTGCGCTCCGGCCTGCCATTCCTGGAACCTGCCGCTGAGCAACGTCGAGTAGGCGTCGGTGCCGAAGAGGGGATCGGTGCCGCCGGCCTCGTACGGGAGGTAGTTCTGGTTGAGGAGGTCCTGGCCCATGCCGAGGAACCGCCACCGCCCGACCGCGTCGAGCCGCGGCAGCAGGAGGTTCTTCGAGGCCACGAGCTCGAGCTCGCGCTGCTTGATGATCCACTTCTGGCGGCGGAGCTCGGCCGACCGCGAGAGGGCCTCCACCAGCGACTGCTGCCAGTCGAAGGCGATCCGGGCGGTCGTCGGCTCGTCGGACGGCCGGATGAGCCGCCCGTCGCTCGCCGCGATGCCCATCATGAATCGCAGCCGGTTCTCCGCACGGTACACGTCGGAGAGCGCCTGCTCGACCTCGCTGCGGAAGAAGAAGTACTGCTCGCGGGCCTGGGCCTCCTTGTCGGCCTCGCCGCCGCGGGCCTGCTCGACGTAGAGGGCGTGGACGCGGCGCCAGGCCTCCAGGGCGCTGTCGCGGCCGGCCTTGCGGGCCTCGAGGTTCCGGTAGGCGAAGTAGAGCTCCCAGTAGGACTGCTCCGTGTCGCTCACCAGGTTGCGGACGCCCGCCTCGAAGTCCGCGAGCGAGATGTCGGCGTTGATGCGGGCGAGGAGCACGCCGCGGAAGTTCGGCCTGCCGAGCGTGTTGTCGAAGAAGTCGGGGCCGGCGATGCGGTTGTAGGTGACACCGGCACCCTGGAGGAGCGGCTGGTTGAACGTGAAGTCGTAGTTCGTCGTCCACGTGGAGGGCACGATCACCTGGCCCGCGGCGTTCCGCTGGCGGATCGGCGAGTTGTTGTTGTCGTAGACCGTGAGGTTCGAGAAGCCCCATGTGGCACCCGTCGCGGTGCGCTTCTGCACGCCGGTGGTCCAGTTGCCCGTGTCGCCGAGGAACTGCTGCGGGAAGATCTGCGTGCCGACGCCGCCGATGTTCTGCGGCCGATTCTGCCGCTCCCACGTGAGCGAGCTCGACAGCTGCGCGTCGAAGAGGGCCAGCGCGCTCTCCACGCCGCGGAACGGGTCGGTCTCCACGATCGCCGGGTCGTAGACCGTCGGCGTCCCCGCCGGCGCCGTGAGCAGCGAGACCGCGGGCTCACCGGTCTGCGGCCGAGGTCCGCCGAAGCTGGCGAAGCGGCCGCCGAGGTTGCGGAGGACCTTGCCGTTCTCGAGCGACGTCCGCACCGCCTCCTCCAGCGAGAGCTCCCAGATGTTCTCGAACGAGGGATTGGAGAGCGTGAGCGGCTCGATGGCCCCGGCCGCCTCGTCGAGGGGCGGCTCGCAGGCGTCGGGATACTCGAGCTTCTGGATCGCACCCACGTAGTGCGAAAGGTCGCCGTCCTCGAAGAAGTAGAAGGGCTGACGTGGTGCGCATCCGCCGGCGAGCAGCGAGATGCTCGTCAGGACCACCCAGATTCGTCGGGCGATGTGTGCGACCACGGTGCTGGTCCGGAGGGTGGAGGGCTGCATACAGTCGAGGGTGCCGCCGCTGCGCCGCGGGGGATCGCCGTCACGACGACGGACGTTCCCGACGCGGAGCCCCCCGACCCGAGCCTGCACTGGAACACACCGGGGCGCAGCGGCAGCAACGGTGGTATCGACCTCCCGACCCGCAAACTTCGACGAATCGACACGATCGTCACGGTCGGTTGCCCGACGGGCGAAGATGGGCAGAACGGGCGGATTCCGGTGGGGCGAACTCCGGCCGAGGCCCGGGACCCCGCATTCCGCCGGCGTGCTCTACACTGCC
>DNLZ01000027.1:628-5561 GCA_003488325.1 Planctomycetaceae bacterium | reverse complement strand
GCGGACGCCGTGCGCACGATCGTGATCCGCTACACGGTGCGCCACGGACTCCGCTTCTTCCCCGATCACGACGAGCTTTACTGGAACGTCACCGGCGACGAGTGGCCCTATCCGATCCGGACCGCGAGGGTCCGCGTCACGCTCCCGCGTTCATTGGTCAATGTGCGCGCCAATGCGTTCACCGGCGCCTTCGGCTCGACGGAGCGCGCCGCCACGATCCGGATCGATGGCGAGCGGCACGCACCAGCCGACGCCTTCGACCCAGCCGTCGAGTCGCCTCCACCGGCCGGTGATCGCCACGTCGTCGAGGTCGAGGCGGACCGGGCGCTCGGCATCCGCGAGGGGCTCACGATCGCGATCGCGTGGAACCCGGGCGTCATCCATCGACCCGACGCGCTCGAGCGCTGGCTGGCGTGGGTGGCGGACAATCTGCTCGCGCTTTCATTCCAGGGCCTGCTCGTGCTCGTGCCGCTCGTGACGGGTGCCGTGCTCCTGCGACGCTGGCTCAAAAAGGGGCGAGATCCGGCCACCGGGCCCGTGGTCGTGCAGTACGAGCCGCCCGCCGGGCTCGGGCCTGCCGAGGTCGGCACGCTCGTGGACAACACGCCCGACACCCGTGACCTCATGGCGATGCTCGTGGACCTGGCGGTGCGCGGCGTCATCCGCATCCGCGAGACCTCACCGGCGGGCTGGCTGTCGCGACCGGAATACGCCTTCGATCTCCTCGGCGTGCCGGCCGGCGCAGCCGGGCTCCCGGAATCGGAGCAGCGGCTCATCGCCGGGTTGTTCCCCGGGGCCGGCACGCCGTCGGCGGTCGCTGCCGAACGTGGCACGGCCCTGCGGACCGTCACGTGCGACGACCTGCGTGATCGATTCCACACGCACCTGCCCGGCATCCGCTCCGCGATCTTCGACCGGCTCGTCGCCGACGATCATTACCGGGAGCGGCCGGACCGGGTGGTGTCAGGCTATGTCGGCGCCGCGATCGGGGCCGGCGTGCTCTTCGTGGTCGTGTTGGGCGTGGTCCGCGTGCTCGCCCCGGCGCTCGTGTCGGGAGCGGGTCTCGCGCTGGCGATCGCGTCGGGCATCGTGACGGTCGCCGCGATCGGAGGATTCGGTGCGGCGATGCCCGCGCGCACGAAACGCGGTGCGGACACGCGGGCGGCCATCCGCGGTTTCGAGGAGTTTTTGTCGCGCGTGGAGTCGCATCGGCTCGCCTCGCTGCCGCTCACGCCCGACCTCTTCGAACGCTACCTGCCCTATGCCATGGCACTCGGCGTCGAAGGGCGGTGGGCGAAGGCGTTCGAGGGGATCTGCACCGAGCCGCCACAGTGGTACGTCGGGTCCAGCCCCATCCGCACGTTCCACGCCGCGAACCTCACCGGCGACCTCTCCCGCATGAGTGCCGTCACGGCGACGGCCATGCAGTCGGCACCGCGTTCGAGCGGAGGATCAGGCTTTGGCAGCGGCGGAGGCTTCTCGGGCGGAGGCGGGGGCTTCTCGGGTGGTGGCTTCGGCGGCGGCGGCGGTCGGGGCTTTTGAGGGGGACGAGCGCTCGGCCCCACGTCGCCCACCTGCTTCCTGTGGCGCACGCCTCCAGGCGTGCGAATGACGCCTCGATCCCGCGGCGACCGCCATGCCCCGACGCGGCTGACGCGACTACAATTCGGGGATGTTTCACGCCACGAATCCGCGGTGTTTCCGGCCCCGTCGCGACGCCCATGGCACGTCTTGGTCACGGATCGCGGCGTTCACCTGCATGATCGGCCTACTCTCCGCCGCGACGCTCGCGGCCGAGCCGCCGGCACCGCTCTCGTTCAATCGCGATGTCCGGCCGATCCTCTCCGACCTGTGCTTCGCCTGCCACGGGCCGGACGGGGCGAATCGCCAGGCGGGACTGCGGCTGGACGTGTTCGAGCAGGCGACGGCCGAGTTGGAATCGGGCTCGCGGGCGATCGTGCCGGAGGACGTGAACGCGAGCGAACTCCTCGCCCGTGTGACGTCCGCCGACCCCGACGTGGTCATGCCGCCGCCCGAGGCGAAGCTCGGCCATCTCACGGCGGACCAGGTCGACGTGCTGAGGCGCTGGATCGCGGAGGGGGCGACGTACGAGCCGCACTGGGCCTTCATGCCCGTCGTGGCGCCGACCCTGCCGGCGACGCCAGCGGGGGCACCAGCCCATCCGATCGACCGACTCGTGGAGGCGCGACTTGCCGACCGGTCGCTCGCGCTCCAGCCCGAGGCGGATCGCGCGACGCTCATCCGCCGCGCCTCGCACGACATCACCGGCCTGCCGCCGACGCCCGCCGAGGTGGCCGCCTTCGTCGCCGATGACACGGCCGATGCCTACGGGCGGCTGCTCGAGCGACTGCTCGCCAGTCCCCGCTACGGCGAACGCATGGCGGCCGATTGGCTCGATCTGGCGCGGTATGCCGACAGCTACGGCTTCCAGGTCGATCGTGAGCGGCCGATGTGGCGCTGGCGCGACTGGGTCGTCGCGGCGTTCAATCGCAATCTGCCGTGGGACGACTTCGTCACCTGGCAGGTCGCCGGCGACCTCCTGCCCCACGCGTCGGACGAACAGATTCTCGCAACGGCGTTCAACCGCCTGCATCAGCAGGAGAGCGAGGGGGGCAGCGTCGAGGAGGAGTATCGCGTCACGTACGTCAACGACCGGGTGACGACGTTCGGCACCGCGTTCCTCGGGCTCACACTCGAGTGCTGCCGCTGCCATGACCACAAGTTCGACCCCGTGTCGCAGCGCGAGTACTACGGACTCTTCTCGTTCTTCGACGACGTGGACGAGGCGGGGCTCTACTCGTTCTTCACGCCGTCCGTGCCGACGCCCAAGCTGCGGCTGCTCGACGAGAAGCAGGCGCTCGCGCTCGCGAAGGCCGACGAGGCGGCGGCCGAGGCGGCGGCCGTGCTCGCCGCCCGCGAGGTGGCCGCCCGCGACGCGGTCGCCGCGTGGCGGGCGGGGCGCGTTGCCATTCCGCCGGCGCTCGAGGCCGCAGCGGTGCTCCCGGGGACGATCCGCGGGGAACTCGTGCACTACACGTTCGACGAGCGTCGAGCCGACGGTCGCTTCGCCAGTTCGATCGTTCCCCCGCCCGACGCCGTGGGCGCGCAGGCCGCCGAAGCCAAGCCGGAGGACCGCGCTGCCACGTCGCCCGGCGACAACGCGCTGGCCGAAGGCCGGCACGGCAAGGCCGTCAGGCTCACCGGCGACCACGCGGTGCAGACCCCCGTGGGGAACTTCCGCCGCAGCCATCCGTTCACCGTCGCGGCATGGCTGCGGAGCCCGGAGCCGTTTCGTCGTGCCGTCGTGTTCCATCGCTCGCGTGCATGGACCGATGCGGCGAGCAGGGGCTACGAGCTCCTCCTCGTGGACGGCCACCTGCAATGGTCGCTCATCCACTTCTGGCCGGGGGACGCCGCGTCGGTCCGGGCCGCCGAGCCGCTGCCCGTGGACGAGTGGGTGCACGTGGCGGTGACGAGTGACGGCTCCGGCAGGGCGTCCGGCATGCGGCTCTTCGTCGACGGCCGGCCGGCCGCCACGGAGGTCGTGCGCGACTCGCTCACGCGTGAGATCACCGGCGGCGGCGGTGACACGATCGCAATCGGGGAGCGGTTTCGGGACCACGGCTTCAAGGGCGGGCTCGTCGACGAGTTTCGCGTGTTCGACCGCGCCCTGTCTCCGCTCGAGATTCGCGAGGTGGCCGCGCCCGGCGCGATCGCGGCGGCCCTCGCGTCCCCCGGCGATCCCGAGGCGGTCGGCGAGTGGTTCGCCTCGGTTCTCGACGACGAGGCGGCGACGGCCCGACGGCTCGTCGAGGATGCCCGCCGCGCCCGTGACGACCTCGCGGAGCAGCCCGAAGAGATCATGGTGATGCGGGAGCTGTCCGAGCCCAAGACGGCCTACGTGCTCGAGCGCGGCGACTACGACAAGCGGCGCGAGGCGGTGGAGCCGGGGACGCCCGCGGTGCTGCCCCCCTTCCCCGCGGATCAGCCCCGAAATCGTCTCGGCCTCGCCCGCTGGCTCACCGATCCGGGGCATCCCCTGCTCGCCCGCGTCACGGTCAATCGCGTGTGGCAGTCGCTCTTCGGATACGGTCTCGTGAAGACGCCCGAGGATCTCGGCAGCCAATCGCCGCGGCCCGAGTATCCCGAGGTGCTCGACTGGCTCGCGTGGACGTTTTCGCGTCCCGTGTCGGAGGGGGGGCTGGCCTGGGACATGAAGGCGCTCGTGCGGACGATCATGTCGTCACGCACGTATCGGCAACGCAGCATCGCCGACGCACGCACGATGGCCGACGATCCGCTCAACGCCTGGCTCGCGCGGGGACCGCGGCACCGCCTGCCGGCCGAGATGATCCGCGACGGGGCGCTGTTTGCGGCCGGGCTGCTCGTGGAGACGATCGGCGGTCCGCCGGTGAAAACGTACGACCTGCCGGAGTCCTTCAAGCCTGCGGCCGCCGACACGGGTCCGGCGCTCTATCGACGCAGCCTCTACACGCACTGGCGGCGGACCGGCCCCGCACCCGTCCTCGAGAGCTTCGACGTCCCGAAGCGCGTGGTCTGCGTGGCGCGGCGCGACATCACGAACACGCCGCTCCATGCGATGGTGCTGCTCAATGGGCCGCAGTTCGTCGAGGCGGCGCGCGTGCTCGCCGAGCGGCTGCTCGTCGAGCACGGGGTCGGCCGAGGGTCGGCCGCCGCGACGGCGGGTGCCCCGGACCAGGGCGGCACGATCGACGACGTGCTGGCGGCGGCGTTCGGGCGACTCACGAGTCGGCGGCCCGATCGCGCCGAGCTCGAGATCCTCACGCGGATGCACGGGGAACAGCTCGCGTGGTACCGAGAGCGGCCCGACGAGGCGGCGAAGTACGTGGCGGTGGGCCAGACCAAGCCCGATGCGACCCTCGACCCCACC
>DNLZ01000027.1:0-209 GCA_003488325.1 Planctomycetaceae bacterium | reverse complement strand
ATGGGCCGGCGTGCGCACGCTGCAAGCGTGCGCCACGAAGGGGGAATGGAGGCGAGGTATCGCCTTCCTCCTCCATCTGGCGCACGCCTCCAGGCGTGCGGACCAGACGATGTGCAGGAGTGGCCGACCGGTTTTTGGAAGGAAGTCCGCGTGTGATTCGGTCTCTTGGTCGGTTGGCCCGCATGCATACGCAGAACGTGTGCGCCACA
>DNLZ01000252.1:7517-10089 GCA_003488325.1 Planctomycetaceae bacterium | reverse complement strand
CGTTCGGCCATCGCCTTGGCCGAGATGGCCTCGTCACCGGCGGCCCGCGTCGCCCGCACGCGCTCGAGCTCGGCACGAGCCTCGGCCGGGTTGATCCGCTCGACGGCGATGGACCGCTGGGTGATCACGGTGACCTCGTCGTGGCTCACCTCCACGAAACCGCCGTCGACGAAGAGTCTCCGCCCGGCTTCGCCGTCGCCACCCCGTTCCCCGACGACCCGCACCTCGCCGACGCCCAGCCGCCCGATGAACGGCGCATGGCCCCGCGCGACACCGCGCAAGCCGTCGTGAAGCGGCAGCGTCACGCTTCGCGCACGCGTGTCGAGCGTGGTGGTCTCCGGGGTGACGATGACACAGCGGACGGTGCCGGTCGCGCGGCCCCCATCTCCGGGTTGTTCGGCCATCGTGGTCGTTCTCCGATGCTGCGCCTCGCCGGCGCGGGTCAGGCCTTCGCCGCCATCTTCTTGGCCTGTTCCTCGGCCTGTTCGATCGGGCCCACGTACATGAACGCCTGCTCGGGGAGATGGTCCCACTTGCCGTCGGCGATCTCCTCGAACGAGCGGATCGTGTCGTCGAGCTTCGTGATCTCACCCGGTTTGCCGGTGAACACCTCGGCCACGAGGAACGGCTGCGACAGGAATCGCTCCATCCGGCGGGCCCGGTGCACGACCATCTTGTCCTCCTCCGACAGTTCGTCGACGCCGAGGATCGCGATGATGTCCTGCAGTTCACGGTACCGCTGCAGGGTGCGCTGCACGCGGCGGGCGATCCTGTAGTGCCGCTCGCCCACGTACTGCGGGTCGAGGATGCGGCTGGACGACGCGAGCGGATCGACCGCGGGATAGATCCCCTTTTCGGAGATCGATCGCTCCAGATAGAGGAACGCGTCGAGGTTGCCGAACGCCGTGGCGGGCGCCGGGTCGGTCGGGTCGTCGGCGGGCACGTAGACGGCCTGCACCGACGTGATCGCCCCCTTCGCCGTCGACGTGATCCGCTCCTGGAGGGCGCCCATCTCCGTGGCGAGCGTCGGCTGGTAGCCCACCGCGCTCGGCATGCGACCGAGGAGGGCGCTCACCTCACTGCCGGCCTGCGAGAAGCGGAAGATGTTGTCGACGAAGAGGAGCGTGTCGGCACCGGTCGTGTCGCGGAAGTACTCGGCCATCGTGAGGGCCGAGAGTGCCACGCGGAGTCGGGCGCCGGGCGGCTCGTTCATCTGGCCGAAGACCATGCAGGTCTGCTCGATCACGCTGCGCCCCGTGTCGCCGATCTTGGCCTCCTGCATCTCGAGCCACAGGTCGGTGCCCTCGCGGGTCCGCTCACCGACGCCGGCGAACACCGAGTAGCCGCCATGTGCCGAGGCGATGCGGGCGATGAGTTCCGTCAGGATGACCGTCTTGCCGAGGCCGGCACCGCCGAACAGTCCGGCCTTGCCACCGCGGACGAACGGCGTGAGCAGGTCGATGACCTTGATGCCCGTCTCGAAGAGCTCGGTCTTCGTCGAGATGTCCGTCACCGGAGGAGGATCGCGGTGGATCGGCCAGCGCTCCTTCGTCTTCACCTCGCCGCGGCTGTCGATCGGGTCGCCCAGCAGGTTGAATACGCGGCCGAGCGTCTCGGGGCCCACGGGCACGGAGAGGGGATTGCCGGTGTCGACGACCGTCTCTCCCCGGATGAGGCCGTCGGTCGAGCCGAGGGCCACGCACCGCACCTTGCCCCCGCCGAGATGCTGCTGCACCTCGCCGACGAGGTGGAGGTTCACCCCCTTCCTGTCGCTGTCCACCCGCACCGCGTTGTAGATCGCGGGAATCGAGTTTTCCGGAAACTCGACGTCGAAGGTGGAGCCGATGACCTGCGTGATGGAGCCGTGTGCCATGACGTATCAGCCTGCCTGGGAGGAAAGAGGAACGAAGATGCGTGATGTGAACGAGTCGGTCGGGATTCGGGTGCCGGCGATGCGGCGGCCGAAGGTCCGCTGCATCGACGCCGTCGTAGGTTTCAGGATGGCGATCCCTATTTCTTGAGGGCCTCGACGCCGCCCAGGATCTCCATGATCTCGCCGGTGATCTGGCTTTGGCGGGCCCGGTTGTACTGACGCGAGAGGCTCTTGATGAGGCCCCCGGCGTTCTCGGTGGCCGCCTTCATCGCCACCATCCGTGCCACCTGCTCGCTGACGGCCGCGTCGAGGAAGCACTTGAAGAGGCGGGAGAGGAAGCTCGCCGGCAGGATTTCCTCGAGGATGCTCTCGGCCGACGGATAGAAGTCGTAGGCGTCGCTCGCCAGTTCGATCTTCGCTGGGGCGTCGGCGGCCTCGGGGGCCGACAGGGGCAGCAGCATTTCGGCCGTCGCCTCCTGTTTCGCGATGCCAAGAAATCGCGTGTAGACGACGTCGAGCCGGTCGATCGCGCCCGATGCATAGGCCTCGAGGTAGGCCTGCCCGATGGGCGCGACGGCCGCGAACTCCGGCTTGTCCTCGAAGGTGGTGTAGGTCCTCGCGATGTCCACGCCACGGAACTTGAGGGCCGAAATGCCGCGCTTGCCGGAGACCGCGACATCCGTCGAGACCCGCTCGCTC
>DNLZ01000252.1:4236-7142 GCA_003488325.1 Planctomycetaceae bacterium | reverse complement strand
AGGCCGCGGTTGCCGGTGAGCACGAGCACCGCCGCCCGCTGTGTCGGCCGCACGACGAGCAGCGGATGCGCGACGCTGGCGCCGGCCGTCGCGATGTTGCCCATGATCTTGGCGAGCTGCTTCGTGTAGTCGCGGGCGGCGACGGAGCGATCCATCGCCTTCTTGAAGCGTGCGGTGGCGATCAGTTCCATCGTGCGCGTGATCTTGCGGATGTTCCTGACGGAACGCCGGCGTCGATCGAGGGCGCGTGCCTTGGCCATGGCGGTCGGATGATCTCGGGGGTCTCGTTCAGCGGGCCGCCGCAGCGGGCTTCCGCTCGTCCTTCCGCGCCGCCGCGGCACGCTGCCGCTTGAACTCGGCGATCGCCGCCTCGAGCTGTCGCTCGCTCTCGGCGTCGAGCTCCTTCGTCTGGTCGATCTTCGCCCGCAGTTCCGGCACCTGGTCGCGGACGAACGTGAGGAAGCCCTTCTCCCAGTCGGCCACCTCCTCGCGCTTGACGTCGTCGAGATGGCCGCGGGTGCCCGCGAAGATGCTCAGCACCTGGTCGACCATGTCCATCGGGGCGAACTGGCCCTGCTTGAGAAGCTCGACCATCCGGTAGCCGCGATCGAGCCGCTGCTGGGTGGCGGCATCGAGGTCGGTGCCCAGCTGGGCGAACGCCTCGAGCTCGCGAAAGGCGGCGAGGTCGAGCCGCAGGCCGCCGGCCACCTTCTTCATCGCCTTGGTCTGAGCCGCACCGCCGACGCGTGAGACGGAGATGCCGGCGTTCATGGCAGGCCGCTGACCCGCGAAGAACAGGTCGGGCTGCAGGTAGATCTGACCGTCGGTGATCGAGATCACGTTCGTGGGAATGTACGCCGACACCTCGCCCTCGAGCGTCTCGATGATCGGCAGCGAGGTCAGCGATCCTCCGCCGAGCTCCTTCGAGAGCTTCGCCGACCGCTCCAGCAGGCGGCTGTGGGCATAGAACACGTCGCCCGGATAGGCCTCGCGTCCCGGCGGGCGCCGCATGAGGAGGGAGAGCTGGCGGTAGGCCGTGGCCTGCTTCGAGAGGTCGTCGTACACGATGAGCGCGTGCTCGCCGTTGTACATGAAGTGCTCGGCCATCGCCGTGCCCGAGTAGGGGGCGATGTACTGGAGCGGCGCGGCGGCACTGGCCCCCGCCACGATCACCGTCGTGTAGTCCATCGCCCCGTACTTGCGGAGCGTGTCGATGGCCACGGCGACGGACGAGTCCTTCTGGCCGACGGCCACGTAGAAGCACTTCACGCCGCTCGATTTCTGGTTGATGATCGCGTCGATGCCGATCGCCGTCTTGCCGGTCTTGCGGTCGCCGATGATCAGCTCGCGCTGGCCGCGGCCGATCGGGGTCATCGCGTCCACCGCCTTGATCCCGGTCTGCAGTGGCTCGCGGACGGGCTGCCGCTCGGCGATGCCCGGGGCGAGAAACTCGACGGGCCGACGCGTGCCGGTGACCACTGGTCCCTTGCCGTCGAGCGGGTTGCCGAGCGGATCGAGCACGCGGCCGATCACGGCATCACCCACCGGCACGGACAGCAGGCGTCCCGTGCTCTTGACCTCGTCGCCCTCGGTGACCTTGAGGTAGTCGCCGAGGATGATCACGCCGACCGAGTTTTCCTCGAGGTTGAACGCCAGGCCGGTGATCCCGCCGGGAAACTCGACCATCTCGCCGGCCATCACGCCAGACAGTCCCCAGACGCGGGCGATGCCGTCGCCCACCTCGAGCACCCGTCCGACCTCGCGGACGTCGATGCCCGACTCGAAGCGGTCGATCTCCTCACGCAGGAGCGAGGCGATCTCGTCCGTGTTGAATTTCATGCATGCTTCTCCGGTGCAGGTTCTGGCCGAGCCGGGCGAGGCCCGACGCGATGGACTGGTCGTAGACGGTGTCGCCGATCCGGACGACGAGGCCGCCGATGATGTCGGGGTCGACCACGAAGGTCGGGGCGAGCGAGACGGCGAGCGAGCGTTCCACGTCGCGCACGATCTCGGTGCGGGCCGCAGGGTCGAGCGCGACCGCGGTCTTGAACACGGCCGGCTGGCGGCCGGCCAATTCGTCCGCGAGTCGCCGGGCGGCATGCGCGACCTCCGCGACGATCCCGAGACGCCCGTGTCGGGCGAGCACGTGGAGCGTGTGCACGGTGGTCGGGAGCATGCGTCCGGTGGCCAGGCGGTCGATGAGCGCCCGCTTGTCGTCGATCGACACCTGCGGCGAGGACAGCACCTCGCGGGCGCGAGGCACTCGGCCCACGACGTCCCGGGCGAACGCACCGAGCTCGTCGAGCACCTCGGCCCGGCAGCCCTTGCGGTCGGCGGCTTCGATGATCGCCTGCGCGTAGACACGAGCGATCCGTTCGGCCGACGGGTCGAGCGGCGCCGACGTGGCGTCCTGCATGTCGTCCTGGGAATCGCGGTGCGTGGCCATGGGCGCGACGTGGCTCAGTTGCGGCTCGGTGTCGATTGGATGGCCGCGACGGAGTCGCGGACGAGCCGAGCCTGCTCGTCGGTGGAGAGTTTCTCGCGGAGGAACTTGCCGGCGACCCCTACGGCGAGCTGCCCGGCCCGCTCGGCGATGGCCGAGAGGGCCTCGTCCCGCGCGAGACCGATCTCACGTTTCGCCCTCGCCTGCTCGTCGTCCGCCGCCCGCCGAGCCTCCGAGACGATCGACTGCCGGGTCGCCTCGGCATCGCGTCGGGCCTCGTCGAGCATGCCTCGCACCTCGTCGGCGGCCTCGGCGAGCCGTCGCTCGTAGGACGCCAGCATGCGCTTGGCCTCGTCATTGGCCTGCTGCGTCGCGGCGATCGTCTCGGCGATCCCGCGCTCGCGCTTGTCGAGCCCCGCGAGGATCGGATTCCACGCGAATTTCGTGAGCAGGAAGAGGAGCA
>DNLZ01000252.1:0-3836 GCA_003488325.1 Planctomycetaceae bacterium | reverse complement strand
TTGTGGCCGATCTCGGGACCGTGGCCGGCGTGCCCGTGATCCTTTCCATGGGCGGGCGCGTCGGCGGCCACCGCCACGGAGACCGGGTCGTCGATCGCCGTCGCGACGAGACAGACCGCGACGAGGGTCGACCCCAGCAGGCGGGCACCGGCACGCACGGCCCGGATCGGGCAGCCGTGCCGACGGCCGGAATCGACGGCGACGGGGGTGCGAGCGAGAAACGTGGAAGTCATGGGGAGGACGTCTGCCACGGGATCGGGAGCGAACAGGAAAGCCATCTCCCGTCCGATCGGAGCGACCGCACGGACGCGGTCGCCCCGATCGACGGTGGCGGGAGAGGTCGGGAAGGCACCACCAGAGCCGTTCGACCTCACTTCGACGAGCAGATGAACAGCGCGTAGAAGGTGAAGCCCTCGATGAGGGCCGCAGCGATGATCATCGCGGTCTGGATCGAACCGGCGACTTCCGGCTGACGCGACATGCCCTCGTAGGCGGCCGCGGCCAGCCGGCTGATGCCGAGGGCGGCACCGATCACCGTGAGGCCGACGCCGAAGGAGGCGGTCAGGTCGATGAGCGAGCGGCCGCCCGTGGCCTCCTGGGCGCTGGCGACGTCGGCGCACAGGAGCGTCACCGCGACGGCGGCGAAAGCGGCGAGGGTTCGGGTGGCGGACGGAAGTCGAAGCATCACGGGATCAAGCTCCTTGCGAAACGAGGGACCGGGTCATGCCCGGGGGAAATGGAACGTGGTCACGACTGTGGAACGTGGGTGTGCGGAACGAATGCGTCGACCCTGCGGGTCGGGAAAGCGGGGCGTGTGACGGATCGCGGAGCCATGTTCTAGGGATTCGGGGCCTGTTTTGGAAAGCGAACGTGGCCAAAAGCCGCATTTATCGCAGGCGGGAAGCCCGCGTCCGTGCGGCGTCGGGGTCAGTGATGATGCACGGCGGCTCCGATGAACAGGGCCGAGAGGAAGGTGAAGATGTAGGCCTGGAGGAACGCCACGAACAGTTCCAGCACGCTGAAGAGGGTGCTGCTCACGACACTGATGCCCGTCACCGTGGCCCACATCCCCATCGAGTAGGTGGAGGCGGCGGTGATCAGCCCCATGATGCCGAGCAGCACGAGGTGCCCGGCGACCATGTTCGCAAGCAGCCGCACCGCGAGAATGAGGTGCTTGATGCAGAGCCCGAGCATCTCGATCGCGAAGATCATCGGCTTGAGGATGATCGCCAGCGGGAGCGGCAGGTCCATGGACGGCACCTGGTTGGTGAAGAAGCCCACCGGGCCGAACTTCATCATGCCCGCCACGACGACCGTGCCGAAGGTGACCGCCGCGAGTGCCAGCGTCACCGAGAAGGAGGCGGTGGGGGATCCGGCCCAGGGGAGCATGCCGAGCAGGTTGCAGCCGAGCACGAAGAAGAAGAGCGTCAGCAGCAGCGGCACGAACCGGTCGCCGTCGTGGGCGGCGGCGAGGGCGACGGCATGCCCGTGCGTCGGCGTCGCATGACCATGGGCATCATGCCCGTGGTGACCGGGAGCGTGGCCGTCGTGCTCAGGGGCGCCGTGCGCGTCATGTGCAGCATGCGAGTCATGCGAGTCGATCGCCGGCCGCGCGATCTGGTCGCGGATGAAGAGCACGAACGCCTCGAAGAGGTTGGCGAAGCGTCCGCGTGGTGGCCCGCCCGAGGCGAGCTGCCTCGCCAGTCGGGTGAAGATCACGAGCAGGATCAGGCCCAGCACGACCTCGAGGATCATGTACTTCGAGATGCCGAAGCCGGACTTCACGCCGTAGAGGCTGTCGAGCGTCGCGAAGGGCTGGGGGATGAGGATTTTACCGTCCATCGCGGCGTTGAACTCGGCAACGCTCGGCATGCCATCGGCGTCGAAGGGCGCCTTGAGAAACTCAGGCACGTCGTCGAGTGTCTTCCATCCCTGCCGCCACAGCGGCTTGGGCACCTCGAAGAAGTAGGCGTCCTTGAGGTGATAAATCGGGTTGTGGTCGGACATCGCGGCGCGGCCGGAGGAAAGGGGTGGGGCGGGATGGAGAGTGTGGTGGAGCGCGGGGTGGGGCGTCAATTCACCGGTTTCGGGGTCGTGCGCAGCGATCGATCCCGCGGCACCATGATGTGCAGCACGATGTCGACTGCAAGCAGGAGCAGGTAGAACGCGACGAGCACGCTCCCGGCTCCCGCATCGCGGAGCGGACGGCCCGGTCCGCCCAGCCATGCCAGCGCGGCCAGCGGCGGGGCGATTCGCAGGAGGGTCGCCCCGAGGCCCGCAGCGACGGCGGTCCCGGCGGCTCGATCTCGGCCCCACCGTGAGACCAGCCAGCCGACCAGCGAGCCGCAGGCCGTCGTCGACGCGGCGAGCATGACCGACTGGCGCCGCAGCGGGTCGTCACCGGCCCAGCGGAGTGCCACCGCGACCGCGACCGTGAACGCCGCCGCGAGCAGCACGACACCGACGACGGTCGAGCGTGCGGTGTTTCCGGGAGTCGTCATCGCTGTTTCGCACGTGCGGCCATGCGCACGATCCATCCGAGTCCGGCGACGAACCCGACCACGAGGCCGATGGGGGCGAGAAAACGGCTGCCGAGGCGGTCGTCCCCCCACCTGCCGGCGATGACGGGCAGCACCATCACCACCCCGGCGGCGATGATGCGCGACGCCCAGGCGAGTGCCTCGCCGATCGGTGCATTGGAAGGGATGCGGGCCATCCCCCGATCATAGTTCGCGAGAGGCAGGGGCGACCGAGAACGCGTGTGGTCGCGGAGCGGAGAGCGCGACGCGGCAACTATTTGTTGGAGCACGAGGTGCAGATGCGAGCCACTTCCTTCGCGGACCACTTGCTGCAGAGGACGCAGTTGCTGCCGGCCTTGCTCGCGCAGGACGAGCAGATCCGCGCCACTTCCCTGCCGGACCACTTACCGCACAGGACGCAGTTGCTGCCGGCTTTGCTCGCACACGACGAGCAGATCCGCGCCACTTCCTTGCCGGACCATTTGTTGCAGAGCCTGCAGGTCGAACTCGCGAGGAGATCGGACTCCTGACGGCCGTCGCCCTCGACCGGCGCCGCAGGACAGGCCACGAAGACCGTGAACCCCGCGATTGCCATGAAGGCACCGGCGGCGAACAGTCCGAGGACTCCCGGAGCAGGCTTGGTCGTCGTCATGGGTTTGGTCTGGCGGCAGTTCCGGTGGAATCGGGTCGAAAGAACCCGCTTTTTGCGAGCCAAAATGCAAGCTGGGGAACTAGGATTCGAACCTAGACTAACTGGTTCAGAGCCAGTCGTGCTACCGTTACACCATTCCCCATCGTGCGCCAGGTCATCCGTGGCGTCCGCGGCAACCGTGTGGGTCAGCCACCGTCATCGGCCGGCGTCACGGCGGCCATCGCGTCGCTCGGCGTGAGCGTACAACCGCACGCCTCCTGCGGCAATTCTGTCCCCCCTGCCCCGCCTTCCCGGCCGGCAGATTCCGCCCAGGGTTCGGGGCTGGCAGTCGAGGGCGGCGCGTGCAGGCCACTGTCGCCGAATCCGATATCCCTTCCGTGCGGCGGGCGACGCGGGTCGCAGAATCGTTGATACCCGGGAGCATCTCCGATGAGTTTTTTTCAGTGGCTCCGCGAGGGTGTGCGGCAGGCGGTGGTGCTCGGCGTCGCGGACGCGGTGGACGACGTGGGGGCCCGCGTGCGCGAGGAGGATCTGGGCCCTGCCCTGGCCCAGTCGCTCCGTGACCGCCTCGCGGTGCGGTCCGAGCCGACCGTCCTGCAACACCGCAGCGGATCCGAGGGAAGCAAGCGGCGACTGGGGCGGTCGCTTGAAAGCCTGCGGGACAA
>DNLZ01000403.1:9457-10613 GCA_003488325.1 Planctomycetaceae bacterium | reverse complement strand
CCGACCGCCAGCCGGCTGGTGGCGACGCTCATGAAGCCCGTGTCGCCGGGTGCGAAGTAGAACTTCTCGTAGTAGTGCGGGTCGTCCGGGATGTGCATCTTGCGGTACACACCCGCGAGCGAGCCGTCGGCGTCGAGGATCACCGCCGTGTTGTGGAAGAGCCCGTGGTCGCGACGCTCGAAGAGGCTGCCGACGAGGACGACGCCGTGGCTGCGGGCGGCCTCCGCGAGCACGGCGGTGAGCGGCCCCGGCACCTCCTCGGCGTCCGCGAACCTGCCGTGATCCTCGGCCTGGCAGGGATACTCGCCGGCGAAGAGCTCCTGCAGGCAGACGACCTCCGCGCCCGCGGCGGCCGCCTCGGCGATGCCCGCGAGCGCCTGGGCGACGTTGTGCTCGCGTGAGGAGGAACAGGCCGACTGCACGAGGCCGATCCGCACCGACCCCCGTCCGCCGCCCGCGGGACGTCCGCCGCGCGGGGCGTGACCGGGCGATCTCATCCGGCCACCGACGTCACGGCGTCGCACCTGGCCGCCGGCACGGGGAACTGCTCGGCGAGTTCGGCCACCTCGCGGCGGATCGTCTCGACGAGCCCGGCGTCGTCGGGGCTCCGCAGGGCGCGGAGGATCCACGCGGCGATCGCCCGCATCTCGTCGGTGCCCATGCCGCGGGTGGTGAGCGCCGGCGTGCCGAGGCGGATGCCCGAGGGATCCATCGGCTTCCGCTCGTCGTAGGGAATCATGTTCTTGTTGCACGTGATGCCACAGCGGTCGAGCGTGGCCTCGGCGAGCTTGCCCCCGATGGAGAGCGGCGTCACGTCGACGAGCATCAGGTGGTTGTCCGTGCCGCCGCTCACGAGCTTCACGCCGCCCGCGGCCAGCGCCGCGGCGAGCGCCCGGGCGTTGTCGATCACGCGCCGGCCGTATGCCTTGAAGTCCGGACGCAGCGCCTCGGCGAAGGCCACCGCCTTGCCCGCGATGACGTGCATGAGCGGTCCTCCCTGCTGGCCCGGGAAGACGGAACGGTCGAGATCCTTGGCGTGGGCCTCGCGGCACATCGCGATGCCGCCGCGCGGTCCGCGGAGCGTCTTGTGGGTCGTGCTCGTGACGAAGTCGGCGACCGGGACCGGGTTGTCGTGCAGGCCGGCGGCGACGAGGCC
>DNLZ01000403.1:8403-9074 GCA_003488325.1 Planctomycetaceae bacterium | reverse complement strand
GTGGGGAATCTCGCGCGGATAGGCGCTCGCTCCCGCGACGATGAGCTTCGGCCGGTGCTCCCGGGCGAGTGCCGCCACCTGGTCGAAATCGATGAGATGGTCCTCGCGCCGCACGCCGTAGTGCACGAACCGGTAGAGGATGCCCGACGCGTTGAGCTTCATGCCGTGCGTGAGGTGGCCGCCATGGGCCAGGTCGAAGGCCAGCACCGTGTCGCCGGGCTGGATCGCGGCGAGGTAGACCGCGGCATTGGCCTGGCTGCCGGAGTGAGGCTGGACGTTGACGTGCTCGGCGCCGAAGAGCGTCTTGAGCCGCTCGCGGGCGAGGTCCTCCACGCGGTCGACGAACTCACAGCCTCCGTAGTAGCGACGGCCGGGATAGCCTTCCGCGTACTTGTTCGTGAGCACGCTGCCGACCGCCTGCATGACGGCCGGGCTCGTGAAGTTCTCGCTGGCGATCATCTCCAGGCCCTCGGCCTGGCGCGTCTGTTCCGCGGCGATGGCCGCCCAGACGTCGGGATCCTCGAGTTCCACGAAATTGGGGGCGCCGTTCACGGGAGACCTCCACGCGGGGGCGGCCACCGCTGGGCCGCCGGGATGAGACATCGGACAAAAAGGATTGTGGAAACGGGCCGCGGTGGCGTCAACGAACACGCGCGGCGCGTGCCGCCCGT
>DNLZ01000403.1:487-8029 GCA_003488325.1 Planctomycetaceae bacterium | reverse complement strand
CCCTCACTCGAGGCCGTCGAGCGCGAGCGGCTCGGGCATGAACGTGACGAGCGGAATGATGAAGGCCAGCAGGCCGAGCACCGTGCGCAGCGTTCCCAGCGGCCTGTCGGCGTCGCGGATGGGTGGATGATCGGTGCCGATGAAGGCGACCATCACCACCATCACCACCCAGTTGTAGCGGCCGAAGAGGACGATGCCGGCGATCGCCGCGAGGAGGGTGCCCCGCGCGATCCAGACGCTCCGCCGCCCAAACACGGCCGCCGCGATGTGTCCGCCGTCGAGCTGGCTCACGGGAATCATGTTGAGCCCGGTGACGAGCAGTCCCACCCAGCCGGCCATGAAGAGGGCGTTCGGCGCGATCGTGAGGCCCGCGACGAGGTCCGGGCGGAGGGCGCCGAGCATCCAGGCGGCCAGCGGCGGCAGTGCGAAGGGATTGGCATCGGTGACGATCCCGTCGCGCATGCCGATGGCGAGCAGCGGGAGCGCGACCAGGAGGCCGGCGAGCGGCCCCGCCAGCGCGATGTCGAAGAGCTGCCGCCGGTCGGCGCGGGATCCCTCCATGCCGATGACGGCGCCCAGCGTGCCCGTGATGAGAACGGGCACGGGCAGGAAGAAGGGAAGCGTGGCCGGGATGCCGTGGATCCGCGCCGCGATGAAGTGTCCCGCCTCGTGTGCCGTGAGCACGGCGAGGACGGCGCCCGCGTAGAGCACGCCCCGCATCCAGTGGGTGGGGAGCGAGGCGGCGACGTCCGCGTCGATGCCGAGCACCACGGGCTCCCAGCCCACGGTTCCCGCCGCGAAGGTGGTCAGCGCGGTGAGCAGGTACAGGAGCGCCTGGAGCCGGCGCGCGGGATGCCGGTCGGGCCGTCGGCCTGGTGCCGGCTCGGCGCTCGTCCACAGATGCTCGGAGGAGGACGCGTCCATGCGGGTCGGCGGGGCGATCGGTGCGAGTGGACTCGGAGTGACTCGGAGAGGGATCCGGGAGGATAGCGGCTGGCCGCGGGGCGCGGCGGCGGCGACGGGCAGCCTCCGGGACGGGTACACTGCGGGTCGGCCGCTCGCACGGCGAGCCCGCTCCTCTCCTCCCGGGATTCCAGAGCCATGGAACGCGTTCCGAGCCCCACTCCGAGCCGGCGATTCGTCGCCTGCGTCGTCACGCTGGCGTGTGCCCTGGGGCGCGGCGATGTGAAGGCGGCGGAGCCGGTGGTGGTGGGCGTGGTTGCGTGCGACGGCTACGCCGATCTCAAGGATCAGATCCGGTGGGTCGGCACGCAGATCGGCAACCCGGCGCTCGATGGCTTCGCGGAATCGTTCGTGATGATGGCGACGCAGTTCCGCGGACTCGCTGGCCTCGACGTGACCCGTCCCGCCGGCGTCATCCTCACGGCCGACGACGCGGGGCCGTCCGGACACGGGTTCGTGCCGGTGAAGGATCTCGACCGCCTGCTCGGATCACTCGAGGGCGTGCTGGGGCCGGTCGAGCGCAGCGGTGACGTGCGACGCATCGCGCCGCCGGGAGGCATGCCGCTCGACATCGTGGAACGTGACGGCTGGGCCGTCCTGTCACCGCGTGGTCAGACCTGTGCGATCGAGGACCCGACGCCCTTCTTCCGCCCGCTCGTGGAAACCTGCTCCATCGCGGCGGAGGCCTATCCGGCGAAGATGCCGCCGCCCCTGCGGCAGCTGCTGCGGCAGGCACTCGGGCAGCTCGCGGCCATGGCCGGCGCACAGGGGCAGCAGGTCGATCCCGGGGCGCTCGATGCGGCGCTCGACGCGCTCGACGACGCGGAGTCGATCCGCTGGGGCATCGATGTCGATGCCAAGGACGGCAGCGTGGCGATCGAGAACGCCCAGGTCGCGGTGCGCGGCTCGACGCCGGCGGCGATGCTCGGCGGCGATGTCGGCACGCCGCTGACGATGGCGACCGGACCGGCGGGTGACGCGGACCGCCGTGCGATCGAGGGGCATTGGTGCAGCAAGGCGGCCGCCTCGCTCGTCTCGTCCGAGACGCTCGCCTCGGTCCTGCCGTCCGGCAGCGGCGACGCCTCGACCGAGGCGCTCTTCGGCGTGCTGCGAGACGTCGTGCAGTCGATGGCCGAGACCGGCGGTCTGGAGGTGGCGCTCACGGCCGACACGGCCGAGGCGACCGCCGACGCTCCGCTGCCCGCGCTCACGGTGGCGCTCCGGGTCAAGGACGGCAAGGCGCTCGAGAAGCTCGTGAAGACGAGGCTCGGCGCGGCCGACGCGCTGCCGCCGGGCGTGCAGGCCCGGTTCGACACGGGCCGGGCGGGTGCTGCGACGCTGCACGCGATCGACGTGGACGGTGTGCCCGGCCTGCCCGGTGGACGGGTGGAGGCCACGCTCGCGATCGCGCCCACCTCCGTCTTCATCCTCACCGGCGCCGACGTGCCGCGCCGGATCGAGGCGGCCATCGCAGCGAGCGGCCGGCCTCAGCAGGGTGCCGAGGCGCTCGGCCGGCTCACGGCCCATCTCGCCCCGCTGTTCGCCTACGCCGGCCGCCTCGCCGGGGCGTTCGCCCCCGACGACCCCAATGTGGAACGCATGGAGTCCGCGTCCACCGTCGCCGCAGGCGAGCCGTCCGCCACGGTCGCGCTGCTCGCACGTCCGATCGAGCGCGGCGTCCGCTACCGGCTCCGCGCCGACGGTGGGGCGGTGAAGGCGATCGCCACGCTCATGTCGGCGTCGCCGGCCGTCGAACCCGCCGCCGGGCCCGGTGCGGGACGGCTGCCGCGCGGGGCGCCCGCGCTCGCGCCCTGACGAGACACGCCGTCGTGCCGTTTCGCCCGACCATCCAGTCCTGCGGCTCGGCGCGAGCCCGCAGGCGTGACCGCGACACCCGATCCACCGGACGACCCGACACCCAGCCCGAGGTTTTCCCGCCATGATCCGCGTCCACTCCGAGACGATCGCGTCCGCACCGCAGGTCCGTCACGAGATCGCGGGCGTGTCCGTGGGCGAACTCGCGAAGCGATTCGGCACGCCGCTCTACGTGTACGACGCCGCCATGGTCCGGCGGCGGTGTCGCGACCTGACGCGGTCGGGCGGGGGTGCGTCGTGGGATACCGTGCGGTTCGCGCAGAAAGCCTGCTCCAATCTGGCCGTGCTCGACCTCGTGCGGAGGGAGGGCGTCGTGGTGGACGCCGTGAGCACCGGTGAGATCCATCGGGCGCTTGCCGCGGGGTACGCCGCGCACGCGGCCCCGGAGCCCGCCGGCCCGCACACGCTCCCGCCCGTGCATCCGGTCGTCTACACCGCCGACATCTTCGATCGTGAGAGCCTCGACACCGTGGCCCGGCTCGGCATCCACTGCAACTGCGGATCGGCCGACATGATCGAGCAGCTCGCGGAGCGCGTGCCCGGTGCGGCCATCACGCTGCGGGTGAATCCCGGGTTCGGGCACGGCCACAGCCAGAAGACGAACACGGGAGGCGAGGGTTCGAAGCACGGCATCTGGCACGAGGAGATTCCGGAGGTGCTCCGTCGCGCCGAGTGGGCGGGCATCGCCGTCACCGGCCTGCACATGCACATCGGCAGCGGCGCCGATCTCGGCCACCTCGCCGAGGTGGCCGGCGCGCTCGAGCGGGTGGCGCGCGAGATCGGCCGCTCCCTCACGACGGTCAGCGCCGGCGGCGGCCTGCCGGTTCCCTATCGTCCCGGCGAGGTGCATGCCGATCTGGGCGGGTACGTCGCGCTCTGGCACGACACGCGGCGCCGCCTCGAGGACGCGTTCGGCCATCGCGTGCGCCTGGAGATCGAGCCGGGCCGGTATCTCGTCGCCGAGGCCGGCTATCTGGTCGCGGAGGTGCGGGCGGTGAAGCGGCAGGGCGGTCGCAAGTATCTGCTCGTCGATGCCGGCTTCAACACGCTCGCCCGGCCGGTGCTCTACGGCTCGTACCACCCGATGAGCCTCTGTCCGGCGGGAAACGATCCCGTCGTCGCGGAGCCCGAGGACGTGGCGATCGGCGGACCGCTGTGCGAGTCCGGTGACATCTTCACGCAGGAGGAGGGGGGCTTCGTCGCCACCCGCAGCATGCCGGCCGCGCGGGTTGGCGACCTCGTCGTGATCGAGGTCGCCGGCGCGTACGGCTTCGTGATGGCGAGCAACTACAACTCCAAGCCACTCCCGGCCGAGGTGCTCGTCGAGGACGGCGTCGCCCGCCTCGTGCGGGCCCGTCAGACGGCCGAGGACCTCGTGCGCGGCGAGAGCGTGTGACCGGCCGGAACGGTCCCCGTCGCGGCTGGACGCCCGGGGGCCCGTCGCTATCATTTTCTGAGGATTCAACGCCATGGCCAAAGCCGGACCCCGCAAGAAACTCCCCAAGGAGCTTGCGGTCATCAACGCCGACAATTGCACGGGCTGCGAGGCGTGCCTCGAGGTCTGTCCCGTCGACTGCATCGAGAAAATCCAGCAGTACGACCAGTTTCACAACCTGCAGAGCTGGTGCCAGATCGACCTCGAGCGCTGCGTCGGCTGCGAGGTCTGCGTGCACATCCCCGGCAAGAAGTCGAATCCGTACGACCTGAAGGTCTGTCCGTGGGACGCCATCGAGATGGTGCCCACTGAGGAGGTCGCGCAGGTCGTCGCCCAGATCGGCGGGCCGCCCGAGTACATCGAGGAGCATTGGGACCGCCTCGTCGGCACGGCCCAGCACCTCGTCGAGCTCAAGGTCGCGACCGGCTGAGAGCCGGTCGGACGCATGCTTGACCAGGCCCACAGGGCGGCGTAGAACAATGTGTACATACGTACACACCCGCCTCGTGGCGTGCCACCCATGTCGGACCATTCGGTGTCAGGTCATCCGGTGAGTCGGCCGCCGGCCGGGGATACGAAGGCCGGTTCCCCGCCCCAGGCGCCGCCCCCGACGTCTGCCTCGTCGCCGAGGCATGTGACCGACGAGCGGATTGTCGCGAGGCTGCGACTGGCATGCGCTCCGGGGATCGGCGCCCGGCTCTGCCGGATGCTCATCGAGCGTTTCGGATCGGCGGAGGCCGTGCTGGCCGCGGATCCGACCCAACTCGACGCGGTCGCGGGCGGCCGGGGCGTCTCGCGAGGCATCGCCGAGGCCATCGCCGACCCGACACCTGGTCGGCTCCTCGACCTGTGCGACGCACGGGGCGTGCGGGTCGTGCTCGAAGGGGACGAGGCCTATCCCGCACTGCTCGGACGGATCGATGACCCGCCCGGCGTCCTGTTCGTGCGCGGATCGTTCGAGCCGTGTGATGCGCTCGCGGTGGCGATCGTCGGTTCGCGGCATGCCACGGCGTATGGGCGGACGATGGCATGGCAGCTCGCAGCCGGGCTGGCGCGGGCCGGATACACCGTGGTCAGCGGTCTGGCGCGTGGCATCGACGCGGCGGCCCACCGGGGTGCCCTCGAGGCGGGAGGACGCACGATCGCCGTGCTTGGCGGGGGAGTGCTCAACGTTTATCCGCCCGAGCACGACGACCTCGCCACCGAGGTGGCCGCGTCCGGAGCCGTCGTCGGCGAGCAGCCGCCGCTGATGCCGCCGTTCCGCGGGGCGTTCCCGCAGCGCAATCGCATCGTGTCGGGACTGGCGCTGGGGACGATCGTCGTGCAGGCCGGCGACACGTCGGGAGCCCTCATCACCGCGCGGCTCGCCGGAGAGCAGGGGCGAGAGGTTTTCGCGGTCCCCGGCCAGGTCGACTGCCGGCTGTCCCGCGGGTGCCACCGTCTCATCCGTGATGGCGCGAAACTGGTCGAGCATGTCGACGACGTGCTCGAGGAACTCGGGCCGCTCTTCGAGGCGACGACGTCGGCCGATGGCCGGCAGGTCCGGGCACCGGCCGAGCTGCGGCTCGACGACGTGGAGCGCGCCGTGCTCGATGCCATCGACGACGGCGCCGGACAGGGCGGTGCGGCCGACATCGACGAGGTGGTCGCGGCGAGCGGCCTGGCCACGTCGCAGGTGCTGGCCACGATCGGCGTGCTCGAGATGCGTCGCATCATCAGGCGGCTGCCCGGCAACCGTGTGGCGCGGCCCTGAAGCAGGCACGGGCGACGCGTTTCGCACGGTCGGCTTCTCGATGCGCGGACGGGACCGTAGACTCCGGAGATGGAAGCCGCGATCCTCCACCGCTCCGAAGCCATCCGGGCCCGCCTGCTGCAGCTGCGGGACTCTCTTTGACTGGGAGACGCGCAAGGCTTCCGCCGCCCGCATCGAGGCGGCGATGAGCGCCGCCGATTTCTGGGGCAACGCCGAACGGGCGCAGGCCACGGTCGCGGAGCTCAAGGGGATCAACGCCGTTCTCAAGCCGCTCGAGGAGGCCCTCGCGGCCGGCCGTGATCTCGAGGCGCTCGAGGAACTCGCGCGCGAGGACGATTCGCTCGAGGCCGAGCTCGTGGCCGAGACCGAACGACTCGAGCAGCGGGTGGACGCCCTCGAACTGGCTTCGCTCCTGTCGGGGCCGCACGATCAGTGCGACGCGCTGGTCTCGATCCACGCCCGCGACGGAGGCACCGACGCCAACGACTGGGCCGAGATGCTCCTGCGGATGTATTCCGCCTGGGCTGCCAGGCATGACTGCGAGGTGGAACTGCTCGACCGGCAGGACGACGCCGTCGCCGGCATCCAGTCGGCCACCGTCGCGATCCGCGGGCCGTCCGCCTACGGCTACCTCAAGGGAGAGACGGGCATCCATCGCCTGGTGCGGATCAGCCCGTTCAATGCCGAGGGCAAGCGTCAGACCAGCTTCGCCGCGGTCGACGTCGCGCCGGAAATCGCGGATGACGACACGGAGGTGGAGATTCGTGACGAGGACGTGCGCGAGGACGTCTTCCGCGCGAGCGGGGCCGGAGGTCAGCACGTCAACAAGACGTCGAGCGCGATCCGGCTGACGCACTTTCCCTCGGGCATCGTCGTGCAGTGCCAGAGCGAGCGGAGCCAGCACAAGAACCGGGCGACGGCGATCAAGATGCTCCGTGCCCGCCTCGCCCGCCTCGCCGAGGAGCGGAAGGAGGCCGAGCAGCTCGCCCGCTACAAGCAGCAGCCCAAGACCGGCTTCGGCTCCCAGATTCGCAACTACTTCCTCCACCCCGACCAGCGGGTCAAGGATCAGCGCACGGGGCACTATGTCGGCAGCTTTCAGAGCGTGCTCGACGGGGATCTCGACGGGTTTTTCGACGCGTACCTGCGTTGGAAGGCATCCGGTGCGGCTGCGGCGGGCGATGACGCGTGACGAGCGACAGGCCGCTCCGGCACCGCGGAGCGGGGGGCGCGGGTCGGCCTCGCGGCTGGACTGTTCGGCCGGTCGAGGCTAGGATCGCCCGATCGGCGGTCGCCCCCCTGGCGACGATCGGTCTGCGGTGCCGGCTCATCGCCGCGCGGATCGTGCTCACCTCGGAATACCCATGGCGGAAAAAGAACAGGCACTGGAGGTCGACGGCGTCGTCACGCAGGCCCTCGCGAACACGCGGTTCCGCGTGCAGATCACCGGAGGGCACGTCGTCAACGCCCATGTCGCCGGCCGGATGCGCAAGAACTTCATCCGCATCGTGCCCGG
>DNLZ01000403.1:0-148 GCA_003488325.1 Planctomycetaceae bacterium | reverse complement strand
CTGTCGCCCTACGACCTCACGAAGGGTCGCATCACGTTCCGCGAGCGCTGATCCGCTCCCGAAACAGGTCCCGCAGCCGTCGCCAGTTCCCTCCCCGGCTCCGCCTCGAGCGCCGCTTTCAGGGTGCAGGCTCGTCGCCGGCCCGGGT
>DNLZ01000031.1:6775-7362 GCA_003488325.1 Planctomycetaceae bacterium | reverse complement strand
CAGGCGTGCGAACCCGGGTGTGGGGTGTGAGCAGCGTGTGCTTCACATGGAGCGGTGTGTGTATGCCTAATCCGTCACGCGGCACGCAGGGCCGCATTCGCACGCTGACAGCGTGCGCCACAGTGGCGCACGCCTCCAGGCGTGCGAACCCGGGTGGACTGACGAGCAGACTCCCATCCTTGGAGTCGGGGTCGCCGCACGAAATGCTTCGCCCGACGACGACGCTCAGGGGCGCCAGCGGATGCACATCGGCATCGGCACGTCGATCGACGTGCCCGTGAACGAGAGCCGACCGGTCGAGTGGTCGATCGCGAAGACCGTCACCGTGTCGGATGCCTGGCCGGCGGCGAGCAGGAATCGCCCTCCCGGCGCGAGTGCGAAGTTGCGGGGCGTCTTGCCGCGGATCGGCTCGACGCCGAGCAGGTCGAGGCGGCCCGTCGCCGCGTCCACCGCGTACATCGCGATCGAGTCATGCCCACGGTTGGAGGCGTAGACGAACCGACCCGTGGGGTGGACGACGACCTCGGCCGTCGAGAAGCCGGTGCGGTCGGTGACGTCCGTCGGGAGTGTCGGCACGGTCTGGAGCG
>DNLZ01000031.1:5254-6404 GCA_003488325.1 Planctomycetaceae bacterium | reverse complement strand
TCATTGACCGCGTAGCCGACGCGGCCGTCGGGATGGAACGCGAAGTGTCGTGGCCCGGCGCCCGCGGGCAGCACCGCGGCCGTATGTGGGGCGAGCGTGCCGCGCGCGGTATCGAGCGCGTGCACGAACACCTTGTCGAGGCCGAGGTCGCAGACGATCGCGAACCGGCCGTCGGATGACGGATTGATCGAATGGGCGTGCGGCTTCTCCTGGCGGCCGGCGTTGAAACCCGGCCCCTGTTCCCGCTCGTAGGCGTGCTGGAGAAACCCACCCGGTGATCCCGCGGTGACCGGCTCGGGTCGGCCGTCGGCGGTGAGCCGCAGGCAGATCGCGCTGCCGCCACCGTAGTTGGCCGCAAGGACGACCTTCCCGGCGGGATCGACGGTGACGTGGCACGGGCCCGCGCCGCCCGACGACTGCGAGCCGAGCAACTGGAGGCTGCCGGTCGCCTCGTCGATCGAGAACGCGGCGACACCGCCGCCCGGCTTGCCATCGACGTCGGGCACCTCGGCCACCGCATAGAGGATCGGCAGCGACGGGTGCAGCGCGAGGAACGACGGGTTGACGGCCCGGCCCGCGAGCCGTGGCGTGCCGAGCGTTCCCGACACATCGTCGAACGTCGCGACGTAGATCCCCTCGGACTTCGACTGCCCGCGGGTGCCCGTGCCGAACCACACGTGCCGCTCGGCCGCGGCCGCGGCAAGGCCGGACGAGACGACGAGGGCCGCGACCATGGCGCGGCACGCGAGACCCCAGGGATCGATCGGCGGATGGATGGACGACATCGCGGGAAACCCTCATGCTGCCTCGACGGCCGACGCCCATGCCGGCACCGCCGGGAGTGTACTCCGGCACCGCGCGTGATCGCAGGATGCACGGGCGCGCGAACCGCCGCCGAGACCGCCCGTCGCCGCCATCCGCGCCGGCGGGCCGTTCCGATCGACGCACCCATGCACGAAGGTCCGGTGGCCCGAACCAGATCCGACGATGCCGCGACCCCGTCCGACGGGACGGGGGACGGTGCCGCCTCGGCCGATCGCGTCATCCGGGAACGCGAGGTCCGCAACACGCTCGGCATCGAGCTCTATCAGGTCGTCGTCCGCGTCGGGTGGCTCTTCAAGACCGAGACGATCATCATGCCCGCCGTGCT
>DNLZ01000031.1:0-4940 GCA_003488325.1 Planctomycetaceae bacterium | reverse complement strand
GACACGGTGGTCGATTCGGGCCTGCTCCGCGGGCTCTTGCCCGTGCTCAACCGTGGCGGACAGAGCGTGCCGCCGCTCTTCTCGGCCGGATTCGTCTCGCGACGCCCGGTGAAGAAGTGGCTGCTCGTCGCCACGAGCCTCGCGATGGCGGCCTGCTTCGCGATCCTCGCCGTGGTCTGGAACCTGCTCCAGGGCAGCCCCGGCAGGCTGGCCGTCGCGTTCCTCGTGCTCTACGGCGCGTTCGCGGCGTGCAACGGTCTCAATCAGCTCGTCGCTGCGGCGCTCCAGGGCAAGCTGATCCCTCCCGGCCACCGCGGTCGGGCGATGCTCGTGAGCACCGTGGTCGGGAGCGTGCTGGCGATCGCCGCGGCGCTTCTGCTCCTGCGTCCGTGGCTCGCGGAGGTGAACGGGTTCCCCAAGATCTTCGCGGCGACCGCGTTCTTCTTCGCGCTGGCCGCCGCCGTGCCGCTCCTGCTGGACGAGCCGCCCGATGACCCGTCCGACGACCACGCCGACCCATCCGAGTCGCCGGCAGCCGCCGGGCAGCTCGTGTCGGATCCGGGTGTCGCGCATCCTGGTGTTTTGCGTCCGAGTGTCGTGCAACGGGCTGTCGTGCAGGGGGCCTTGCCGCGGGAAGTCACGGAGCCCGCGCCGCGCGGGACGCGCCTGTGGCGCGACGTGCTCGCGGACGATCCGGCGCTCGTGCGCGTGTCGCTCGTGGCGGCCTGCTTCTCCGCCGTGATCATCATGTTCCCGCACTACCAGGCCTTCGCACGGGACCGGCTGGGCACGCTGCCGGCGAGCCTCGTCACCTGGGTCGTGGTGCAGAACCTCGCGACCGGCGTGGCGAGCCTCTTCGCCGGCCCGCTCTCCGACCGGCGTGGCACGAAGGTGGTGCTCGTCGGCCTCGTCGCCTGCTCGGCACTCACGCCGCTCGCGGTGACCGCGCTGTCGCTCGTGCCATCGGCGATGGCCGCCCGCTGGTTCTGGCTCGTCTACGTGCCGCTGGGCCTCAACCCGGTCTCGCTCAAGGTCTTCACGAACTACGCGCTCGAACTGGCCCCCAGGCAGGCCGACCATGCCACCTACGTGAGCATCGTGGGGGCGGCGCTGGCGGCGCCGTTCGTGGCGTCCCCCTTCGTGGGCCTCGCGGTCGATGCCCTCGGCTTCCGGCTCGTGTTCGTGACCGGGGCCCTCGTGATCCTCGCCGGTGCGCTCGTGGCCCGGGGCCTGCCCGAGCCGCGCTGGCACTGACATGGCGTCCGACGCGTCGCGCGTGGCGTGGCAGAAGGTGCCGGGATCCGGGTCCCAATGGCCCGTTCGAGGCCTTTTTTGGCGGTTGCCCCGGCCTGTGTCACGGGTCTATCATGCTGCCGTACGCGAGTCCCCGAAGGTGGCGGGCTGATCCGCCCGCACCTTCTCCCCGATCGTTCCTTCCGCATCCGATCGTTCCTTCCCCATCATGGAGCCTCAGGTCATGAAGTCCTACGTGTTCGCCGCAGCCGCGCTGCTCTTCGTCTCGGGTGCCGTCGTGGTCGCGGCCGTCAAGGAGCCCTCGCAGGCCAAGTGCCCGGTCTCCGGCAAGAACTGCAATCCCGAGAAGCACGCCGACTTCGCCGGCGGCAAGGTCTACTTCTGCTGCGGCAACTGCCAGGCGGCCTTCGGCAAGGACTCGGCCAAGTTCTCGGCCAAGGCGCATCACCAGCTCGTGAGCACCGGCCAGATGAAGCAGAAGGCCTGCCCCTTGAGCGGCGGTCCGGTCAAGGCCGGCACCGAGGTCGACATCGACGGCGTCGAGGTCGGCTTCTGCTGCAACAACTGCAAGGGCAAGGTCGAGGGCGCATCCGGCGACGAGAAGATCACGATGGTCTTCGGCGACGTCTCGAAGGGCTTCGCCGCGGCCAAGTGAGCCGCCCGGCCGCCGCGACCACGGGCCAATTGGCCTAGGTTCGATCGCAGCGACTTGAAATACTCCGCGGGGCCCCCCCAAGGGTCCCGCGGAGTTTTTTCATGCGCGTCTTCGTGTCGGCCGGCGAGCCTTCCGGCGACCATCACGCGGCGCTGCTCGTGCGCGAGATCCGGCGTGCGCGACCGGACGCCGACTGCATCGGCCTCGGCGGGCCTGAGATGGAGGCGGCCGGCTGCACGCTCGTGGCCGACATGACCCGGCTGGCGGTGATGTGGTTTCTGCGGGTCCTGGTCTCGATCCATCGGTTCGTCGACCTCGCCCGCCGCGCCGAGCGGAGTTTCCTCGACGCGAAGCCCGACGTCTGCGTGCTCGTCGACTTTCCCGGCTTCCACTGGTGGCTCGCCTGGCGGGCGAAGCGGCACGGGATCCCGGTCGTCTTCTACTGCCCCCCGCAGATCTGGGCCTGGGCGAGCTGGCGCATCCGGAAGATGCGACGGCTCGTGGACCACGTCCTCTCCCCGCTGCCGTTCGAGCACGACTGGTTCGTGGAGCAGGGCATGGCGAGCACGCTCGTCGGCCACCCGTTCTTCGACGTGCACGCGGTGACCCCCGGGGATGATCGTCACGACGCCGGCATGGACGGGCGCGGCGCGGGCCCGCTCGTGCTGCTCCTGCCCGGGTCGCGTGGCCAGGAGATCGCCGCCAACCTCGGGAGCATCCTGCGGGCGGCCGCGCTCGTGCGTCGGGAGCTGCCGGAGACGCGCTTCATGGTGGCGGCGCTGCACGAGCGGCACGCCGTGCGGGTGCAGGAGGTGATCGCCGGCAGCGAGGAGGCGAGCCGGCTCGGGATCGGTGTGGCCGCGGGGCGGACCCGCGCGCTCATCGACGTGGCCGACGCGGCGTTCGCGGTGAGCGGGTCGGTCTCGCTCGAACTGCTCGCGGCCCGCGTGCCGACCGTGATCTTCTACCGCGTCGGCGCGTTTGCCCACGTCGTGCAGAGCTGGTTTCGGCGGGCGCGATTCATCACGCTGGTGAACCTGCTCGCCTGCCGCGACCCGGTGCGCCCGACGGAGCCGGTGCTCCTGCCACCGCGCTCGGTGCCCCCCTGCGATCCCGACGCCGTGTTTCCCGAGTATCTCGCCGTGCAGGATCCGGCCGACCGCGCCGCCGCGCACGTCGTGACGTGGCTGCGCGATCCGGCGGCCCGCGCGGCCACCGTGGCCCGCATCGAGACGGTCGCGGCCACCGTCGCCCATCCGGGCTCCGCGCGACGGGCCGCCGCCGCGGTGCTCGCGATCGCAGCCGGCACGGCACCGGTCGCCGAGGAGACACGGCGCGCGGCCTGAATCGGGTACAACCACGGCCATGCTGCTCTCCGAGCCCCAGGAAACCGGCGCCGACCTGCGGTTCGAGATCGCCGGGTTTCGCGTGCGCGTCTCGGCGTGGTTCTGGCTGGCGGCGGTGCTCCTCGGCTGGAACGTCTGCCAGGCGTATTCCCGCGGCGACCAACGCGCGCTTCTGCAGTTCCTCGTCATCTGGACGGGGACGGTGTTCATCTCGATCCTCGTCCACGAACTCGGCCACGCGCTGGCCTTCCGCGCGTTCGGCCAGGGGGCGCACATCGTCATCTACCACTTCGGCGGCCTGGCGATCCCCGAGGTCTGGGGTAGGCGCGCGAACCTGCGGCCGATCCAGCGGCTCGCCGTCTCCGCAGCCGGACCCCTCGCCCAGCTCGCGCTGGCGGCGGCGGTCGTGATCGTCCTGCGGATGGCGGGGCGCGAGGTGCCGTTTCCGATCGCCGCCGTCGGCCGGTGGCTGGGGCTCGAGGGCGGACGCGACTTCACGTCGCCCTTCACGTTCGCGCTGGCCGACTTCCTGCTCTACGTCAACGTGCTGTGGCCGCTCTTGAACCTCGTGCCCGTGCCGCCGCTCGACGGCGGGCAGATCGTGCGCGAGGGGCTGTTGACGCTCGGCGTGCCCGACGCGTACCGCATCGCCGGAGTGGTCGGGGTGGTGGCCGGCGCGGCCGTCGCGTGGTGGGGCTACACGCGGGGACAGCCGTTCCTCGGCATCATGTTCGCGATGCTGGCCGTCTCGTGCTGGCAGAGCCTGTCGGGCAACACGCCGTGGCGCCGGTAGAGCCGACCGCCCCCCGGCGGGCGATCGTGGTGCTCGGCGCGAGCAACGTGTCGCGCGGCCTGGCACGGCTCGCGGCCACCGTTCGGGCTCGGGTGGGGTCGCCCGTCGATCTCTTCACGGCGGCAGGGCACGGCCGGGCCTACGGCGTGTCGAGCCGCGTGGGCCTGCGCCGGCTCCCGTCGATCCTCGCGAGCGGCCTGTGGCGGGCCCTCGATCGGGAGCAGATCGAGCACCCGAGCGCCCTCCTCACCGATGTGGGCAACGAACTGCTCTACGGCCTCGGCGTGGCGGCCGTGGCACGGGGCGTGCGCGAGGCCGCCCTGCGGCTCGCCGATCGCGGCGCCTCCATCGTGATCACGGGGCTCCCGCTCGCGAGCATCGCGCGGGTGGGGGCCGTGCGGTATCGCCTGCTTCGCACGTTCTACGTCCCGGGATGCCTGCTCTCCCTCCGCGATATCAACGACGCGTCACGGTGGCTCGACGACGAGCTGCGGGTGATCACGGCCGACACCGGCGGCACGTTCCTCGAGCAGCCGGCCGACTGGTATGGACTCGACGCGCTGCACGTCAAGCGTTCGCGGCTCGACGACCTCTTGAGTCGCGTCGCCGACGCCTGGCAGCTGCCGCCCGCCGGGGGCCGCCCGCGGGCATCGCTCGCCGAATGGGCCGCACTCGGCTCGCGAGCCGCCGAGGTGCGGTCGCTCGCCCGTCGGCCGCGGCTCACGCGGCAGCCCGTGGCTGATCGACGAGGGTTGCGCGTCTGGATGTATTGAGGTGGCCTCGGGCTTGGGCCGATGCGATCAATGCGGCTCGGGGTTACCCCGTACCGTCTCGCCGGACGCTCGCTGCGCCCATCCTGGGCTTCACTCGCTCGGATTTGCCTGCGCTGCGC
>DNLZ01000036.1:19505-22357 GCA_003488325.1 Planctomycetaceae bacterium | reverse complement strand
GTCGGTCCGTGGCGTGGCGGCGTCACGACGTTCAGTCGATGAAGCCGCTGAGCTCCTCGCTGCGGGCCGGAGCCTGCAGCTTGCGCACTGCCTTGGCCTCGATCTGCCGGATGCGCTCGCGCGTGACCTTGAAGATGTGCCCCACCTCCTCGAGCGTGTAGCTGTAGCCGTCGCCGAGGCCGTAGCGGAGCTTGATGATTTCCCGCTCGCGGTAGGAAAGACTCTTGAGCACCTTCGCGATGCGATTCCGGAGCATCTCCTGGGCGGCACCCACGGCGGGGTTTTCGGCGCCGGTGTCGGGCAGGAGGTCGCCGAAGTGGCTGTCCTCGCTGTTGCCCACGGGACGGTCGAGACTGATCGGGTAGCGGCTCATCGCGGTCACCCGGCGGGTCTCGTCGACCGGCGTGCCCGCCCGGGCGGCGATCTCCTCGATCGTCGGCTCGCGGCCGTACTCCTGGAGCAGCTGACGCGCCACGTTCCGGACGCGGCTCATCGTCTCCACCATGTGCACCGGGATGCGGATCGTGCGGCTCTGGTCGGCCACCGCGCGGGTGATCGCCTGCCGGATCCACCAGGTCGCGTAGGTGCAGAACTTGAAGCCGCGGCGGTACTCGAACTTGTCCACCGCCCGCATGAGGCCCGCGTTGCCCTCCTGGATGAGGTCGAGGAACGAGAGTCCACGATTGCGGTACTTCTTCGCGATCGACACGACGAGCCGCAGATTGCCCTCCGAGAGCCCCCGCTTCGCCTGCTGATACTTGGCGAAGATGACACGGATCTCGTTCATCCGCCGCGCGAGGCTGCGCGGCGTCTCCTGACAGGCCTTGAGGATCGAACGGTACTCGTCGACGAGCTTCTGCCGTCCCGACGGCGGCTGCTTCGTCCGCTTGTGCGCGTCGATCTTGGCCTTGAGCTCCTTGATCCGGGCGACGAAACCGTCGAGCTGCGGGATCATGCCCTCGATGCGCTGGGTCCGCAGGCCGAGTTCCTCGACGAGCCGGACGCAGCGCCTGCGACGCCGGCCGAGTCGGGCCCATGCCTCGCGACGTTCGGCCATCCGCCGCTTCTTCGAAAGAGCGATCCGGTAATCAGCCTTGTTCTGCTTGATGAGCACCTCGAGCGTCCGCAGGTTGTGCGGCAGGCGTCCGAGGATCTGCTCCTTCTCGAGGCGGTCGGTCACCGAGACCTGCACCGTGCGGTCGAATGGCAGCTCGCCTCGATGCACCCGGGAGAGCACCCGAAAGGCGTGCTCGCAGACATATTCGCACTCGAGCAGCTTCGCGCGGAACTGCGCCCGCGTCGTCTCGATCTGGCGGGCGAGGTGGATCTCCTGGGCCCGCGTGAGCAGAGGGATCTCGCCCATCTGGGTCAGGTACATCCGGACCGGATCGTCCGACCAGTTCTCGACCTGCTCGGTGAGCATCTCCTCCGCATCGGTGCCGGTGTCGACCTCCGCGTCGGCCTCGCGGTCGAGTTCCCCCTCGGGAAGCACGGCCACCTCGGTCTCATCGACCAGCAGGTCGGCGTCGGCCTCCTCGGCGTCGACGACCTTCTCCGTCAGATCCTCGACTTCCTGGGGATTGGAAACGACATCGTCCTCGAGTTCGTCCAGCAGCGAGTCGTACAAATCAGTGCTCCTTGGTCAGTCCATCACGGTCCGTCATGTCCCCGTCGCGCGATCCGGGAAGACTTCGGGAAATCAGAGGAAGTCGAGACAGGAATCGATTCACGGGCGGGATCGAGCAGGATCTTCACCACGGCCAATCATTCGACGAGCCGACAGTGTGATTCAAGGGTGAGGCAAGTCCAGCCACCCCCCCGAGCCATCCATCCGGTCATCCGTCCAGCCATCCGCCCAGCAAGCCACCATGCGTTCACCACCACCGGATCGTTCCGGCGCGAGGGGATGCGATCGTCCATTCGCTCACCGCCGCCCCATCCGAATCCAGGATGCCGAATCCAGGACGGCGGTGTGCCGTGCGGGCGTACCCCTCGAGCCTTCGTGCGTCGGCAAGGGGCATTCCCGGGCGGCGTGAGATTATGCCGCTGGTCGATCATCGGGACCACTTTTTTTTTGCCTGCCCGACGTTTTTTTGGCGTCTTCACGCCTGCTGTTGGTAAAAGGGATCGAGGGAGCGGCTTCTGCGGCCACGGGACATCCGTCGCCGAGTCGGGTGGGCAACGATGGAAACGTTCGAGCTACGGTGTGCGTGTTCCGCGACGATCCCCGTCGTGGCCGGTCAGGCTGGCGGGAGGGCTCGCTGCCCCTCCTGCGGCGTCGAGCAGCCCGTGCCTCGACTGGGTGCTCTGCGTCGACTCGGGACTTCGAGTCATGCCGGTCCGGCAAGCGATGCGCTTCATGGCGGTTCGGGCGGAACGGCCTCGGCGTCGGCTGCCCGCACGACCGATGGCGCGCACCGGCACGATGCGGGCTCGCGTCGGCCATGGTCTGTCGGACACGCGTGTCTGCTCGCCGGAGGGATCGTGGCGCTCGCCGCCTCACTCGGCGCGTGGCAATACGGTTCCACACCGGCCGGAAGCTCGTGGGTCGACGAGGTCGCCATCCGTCAGCTCGTTCGCTCGTCGAGCCTCGATGCCGTCCTGCGAGCGTGGCAGGTGTTCGAGCGGAATGGACCTCAGCCTCCACCGCCGCACCAGGAGCGAAGGGAGCGGGCCGCGTCGACGATCGCCAGCCTGCTCTGGGTCATCGCATCAGCCGGTGCGGTCGTCGCTGCGGGGGGCGCGGCATCGATCCTCTCCACGCGCGTCGCGCCGCCCGCGCGATCCGGTGCGACGCGCTGAACGGGTCGGCATGACCGTCAGACGTACCCGCGCCGGCAGGATCGGAACCG
>DNLZ01000036.1:13097-19179 GCA_003488325.1 Planctomycetaceae bacterium | reverse complement strand
TCGGAACCGGCAGGATGACGTCGGCCCGTTCAACGAAACCGAGCCTCCTGAACCGAGCCTACGGGACCGCGGCTACCGAACGCGGTCAACGGCGGCGCGACGGGTCCGGGGTGGGCTCGGCGTTGAACCCCTGCAGCATGCTGCCGATCGCCCGCATGACCGGGCCGCTGGAACGGCTCGGCGCGGTGTGCGGCTGAGGGGACGGCCGCCCAGTGCGATCCCCCCGCGGCTTGACGGCTTCGGCAGGACGCGACGGCGCTGGTGTCGTGGCACGCGCGTCAGCCGATGTCGCGGTCGCCGCCGCACCAGTCTCCGTGGCCGTGGCTTCTCCTTCCGTGACGGGGCGGGTTGTGACGAAGGAGGCGTCCGCCTGCATCGCGATGCGCTCGGGCACGACGAGGTGTCGCAGAGGAGGCGTCGCGGTCGCGGCGGCATCTCCCGATGCGGGGCCGCTCGAGGCCGACGGGGTCGCGTTCGGCTCCATGCGAGACGACGGCGTCGAACCCTTCGCCGCGGTCCGTGACTCCGCCACCGTGCCGGTCGATCCCGTCGTGGCGGTCGCTTCACCCACCGAGCCCGCACCGCTGCCGGGCGCCGTCGCGACGGGCGCACCGACGGTCACGTCGGCACTCCGTGACGATTCGGTCGTCGACGTCCCGCGAGGCACGGTCGGCTTGGCAGGCAGATGTCCTGCGGCGACGGCCTCCAGCGGCAGGGCGACGTCGCTGACGGGGGTCGTCGGGATCGGCAGCGATTCGCTCACGGCGGGATCGGGAGAGGCAAGCACACTGCCGGGGCGATTCGCCGCCGTCTGGGCGGCCCGCTGGCGACTGGCGACGGCCAGCGGTACCTCGATATCGGAACCGGGAGCGGGTGGGACCGGTGGCCGCTGACGCGACACTCCGACCGACCCCGCGACCGGCGGCAGCGGTCGGACTTCCGTGATTTCGTTCGCCGGATCATCGAAGCCGGGAGCGGAGGCGACGCTGTCGGTGCCCGTCGCGGGCTCGGCAGTGACGGACTCGATCGGCGCGAGCCCGGTCCCGAGCGGTGCGGGCACGACCGGTTCCGCGGTGCTCGTGACGGCGGAATCGGAGGCGTCCGCAGCGGGGACCTCCGCGACCGGGACCGCCGCGTCGGTCGGGGTATCGTTCGCCACGACCGGATCGGCAGGCATGGCCTCCCGATCCGACGGAATCGGATCGACCGGGGTGGGCGACGGTTCAGTCGTCGTCGTGACCCGTTCGGATTCGTCGGGCACCGCGTTGTCGATCCCGATGGCACCCTCCGCGTCGGTTGCGGCAGAGGTCACCGGCTCCGTCACCGTCCCGGCCGTCACGTCGGTCACAGGCACCGGCGCCGTCACCGGCGCGTTCCCTGTCTCGATCACGGGCGCTGCTTCCGTCACCTCCGCGGCGCGAGCGGGCTCGACGGGGGCGAACACCTCCACGGCGTCCCGCGGCGGCAGAGCACTCGACGGGATGCCTGCCGCGGGCACCGACATCGGAGCCAACGGTGCGGTGGCGACCGGTTGGGCCTCCACGGGGGCCGCGGCGACCGGCGGGGTGAACGTCTCCTGCGGCGCGATCGATGCGGCCGCGAGCGCCTCCGTCAGCGACGACGGAAACGTCCCCGCGGAACCTTCCGGCCGGGCGAGCTGGACCGAGAGGAGCGGCTGGCCCTCCCGGAGCGGATGACGCAGGACACAGCCCTCGAAACGGTCCTCGGCCCGCAGGGCGCTCTCCGGCAGCATGGCCCGTGGCCAGTCGCGGAGCGCCACGTCCCACACGGTCACCGGCGCACCCTGGGGCAGCGACCGCAGGGCCACGAAGATCGGCTCGCTCTCGACCTGCGGCCGTGTGCGGGCGACGTGGGCGTCGAAGAAACTGTTGATCCCGAACGCCGCTACGGCGCCGGCGACGAACGCGGCACCGAAGACGGTCGGCGTGGCCGGGCGATGCCGCTTTGCGGACGGTTCGTGGGACTGCGCTGCGTCGTGCATGGGTGCATCCGGGTGCTGTCGGCCCGGCGGCCTTCGCCGCCATCGTCGGAAGAATCGGCACACCCGTCTCGCGCCGGCCACTCGGTGCCGTGGTGCGGTCTTCGCTTGCCAACGATGCGCAGAGCGCCGGAGCCGCGCGGAGTCGCCCACTTCACCGTCTCACCACCTGCCGCGCGGGCTGTCCCGCACATCCCTCCGATGCTTCCCATCTTCGCGAGAGGGCGGCGCTGGCGGGATGTCGCGTCCTACCGCGTGAAGGCGTCGGCGTCGGCAGTCGTGGCGGTGGCGAAGACCGGATCGACCGCCGCCGCACGCGGACTGATGACGAGCAGCTGGCGGGAGGCGACGGCGTCTGCCGGTCGTTCCTGGAGGATCGCCTCACCGACGCTCGACGGGGCATCGGGGCGGCATCCGATCACGAGCAGGCCATGGGGCGGCAGGTCGACCGTGACCGCGAGACGGTCGAGACGATGGCTCGACTGTCCGGTTTCCAGCCGGAAGGCACCCTCCTCGCCGACCCACGTGCGCCGCGAGGGCCCGTGCTTGAGCTCGGGCACCGCCTCGATCCGCATCCGGCCGTCCGCCGCCGGCCACGCCCGGACAGCCACCACGCCACTGGCATCGTGGTACGTGGTGCCGCGGACCGATTCGCCGTCGTGCTCGAGCACGATCAAATCCGGCCGCAGCGTCGTGGCGACGATCTCCGCCCGCCGGCCGGGCAGCAGCTGCAGCACGCGGAGCGTGCCCGGCGCGTCGAGCGTGGGTTCCGCGGCCGCCTCGGCCAGACGGGAGGCGAGTGGAGCCGGCACGTCGCCGATCACCACCCCGCCCCGCAGTCCGTTGGCCGAGAGCTGTCGGCGCGTCTGTTCGTCGATCGCCTGCTCGTCGACGAGCGTCCAGAGATCGTTGCCGAGCAGCGCGTCGTGGGGTTCATGGCGCAGGAACACCACATCCACCTCGAGCGGACGAGTGGCCGGCGGCCGCCGTGGTCCGGCGAGGGCTCGTTCCACGGGGGCAGCGTCCCGGTCGGCCGTGCCGTGGGGCGCGAGGTGGCAGCCCACCGCTGCGACGACCGCGAGGCCGGTCGCGAGGGCGAGGGCCCCGCGCGGTCGCTCGGGGTGTTGGAGCGACCTCCCGCGGTGGGACGCGGCGACTCTCGGCGGTCGGAAAAAGGCCATGGGCGACTTGTTCCACGTGCAGTCGGCCATGTCGTCGCGCTCCATCGCGTCTCGCCGAGCCGATCGAACGTGAGTGGAACACGCACTCGTCGGCGACACGCGTCCCCGGTACACGTGCGCTGTGACCGGAGAAGAGGGGATGACCGCGGCATCGCGGCAGGTTGGGAAACCGGGTCGTGCCGCGCCGGGCAGGGGGACAGGTAGCGACGAACACGCCGTGCGTCAACGTCGTTCGCGGGTCGACGGCGCGTGCGGACGTCAGGCGACGTGCGCGACGGCATTCCGAAAGATGGTCAAGCCGGCGCCGGCGACGGAGGGATCGAGCCGACCGTGCCACGCCGGGTGCTGCGTCGCATCGACGAACCGTTCCGGATGAGGCATGAGTCCGAAGACGCGGCCGCTGTCGTCGCACGCGCCGGCCACGTCCGCCTGGGAGCCGTTGGGATTCGCGGTGGCGTCGCGGTCCGTGTCGTAACGCAGGGCGAGCACACCGGCGGCATCGAGTGACGCGAGGGCCGCGCCCGATCCGGTGACGAAGCGTCCCTCGCCGTGGGCGACCGGCAGCTCGAGCTGGCCGATACCGCGCAGGAATACGCAGGGCCCGGGCTGCGCCATCAGTGGCACCCAGCGATCGACGAACCTCCCCGAATCGTTGTGGGCCAGCGACGCGAGGGGTTCGCCACCCGCGCCCGCCGCGAGCAGGCCCGTCTGCAGCAGCACCTGGAAGCCGTTGCAGATGCCGAGGATGAGGCCACCTCGGTCGCGGAAGCGATGCAGTGCGTCGGCCAGCCGCACGCGCAGCTCGAGCGCGAAGATGCGGCCGCTGGCGATGTCGTCGCCATAGGAGAAGCCGCCCGGAATGCAGACGATCTGCACGTCGTCCAGCGCCGCGGGCCGTGCCACGAGCGCGCGGATGTGCACCCGTCGTGCGAGCCCCCCGGCCAGCTCGAACGCGCGGGCCGTCTCGTGATCGCAGTTCGTGCCGGGGGCCCGGAGCACGAGGGCGCGCGGTGCGAGCATGTCAGCGTGCCCCTCCCGATGAACCGTCCGTCGACGCGCGGTCGGACCCCGCGGCCGTGGTGGGCTCCTGCGCCGCACCGCGCCACGCGGACGCGAGTCGTTCGACGGGCAGCGACTCGACGGCGCCGTCGAATCCCTCGATCTGCACCACGGGCTCGGCCGTCACCTCGCCCACCCAGGCCCACGTCGTGCCGTCCAGCGTGTCGGCGAATGCATCGACGGCGTCCGCCGGCACGGCACAGAGGAACCGACCGGGCGATTCGCTGCAGCCGACGGCCAGCGCGCGGGCTGCGGAAGGCGTGTCGGCGACCATCGCGGGCACGTCGGCGAGCCGGAGACGGCAGCCGAGTCGGCCACCGATCGCCATCTCCGCCACGGCGACCACGAGCCCGCCGTCGGAGATGTCGTGGCACGACGCGACCGTCCGTGCCGCCACGGCGGCGGCCACGGCCCGCACCTGGCCGCGGCATGCGTCGAGATCGACCGCCGGCACGCGGCCGCCGCGGACGACCCCGAGCCGTTCGAGCTGGCTGCCGGCGAGGTCGGCGGTGGTGCGTCCCACGATCGCGAGCCGCTGCCCGGCGGCGGTGAAGGCCGGCGTGACCGTCCGGGCGACGTCGTCGACCTGGCCCATCGCCGTCGCGAGAAGGGTGGGCGGGATCGATCGCTCGCGGGCGACGCCGTCGCGGTCGGTCCAGGCGAAGACGTTGTTGAGGCTGTCCTTGCCGCTGACGAACGGCGCGGCGAAGGCGAGGGCGACGTCGTGGCAGGCGCGGCACGCCTCGACGAGCGTGCCGAGTGAGTCCTCGCGCTTGACGTCACCCCAGCAGAAATTGTCGAGCAGCGCGATGCGATCCGGATCGGCTCCGGCGGCCACGACGTTGCAGATGGCCTCCACGATCGCGCCGGCGGCCATCTGCCACGGGTCGAGCGTGCCGAGCGTGTGCCGCAGGCCCACGCCGAGCACGATCCCGCGCTCGCGGCCGAGCACGCCGCGGATCACCGTGCCGTCGGCGGGGCCGGCGCCGGGGCCGAGCAGCGGCTTCACGGCGCTCGCTCCCTGCACCTCGTGGTCGTACTGCCGGATGATCCACTCCTTGCTCGCCACGTCCGGTGCCGCGAGCAGGTCGAGCAGCACCGCAGCCGGCGTGGGGCAGGGCGCGCGCCAGGCCACGGGCACGGGCGCGGGTGGGACGTGGCGGGAACGGAGCCTGCGTCGCGGTCGCCCGTCGTGCAGGAACGCGCAGTCGAGTTCGCCCGCGACGTGATCCTCCCAGCGCAGCACGAGACGGCCGGTCCCGGTGAAGCTGCCGATCGCGGTCACCTCCACGCCCTCGTCCGCGGCGACCTCCGCGAGCGCCTCCCAGTCGGCCGGAGCGACGGCCAGCACCATGCGCTCCTGCGCCTCCGAGATCCACGCCTCCGTCGCCGACAGGCCGGCGTACTTCAGCGGCACCCGGTCGAGCTGCACCTCGGCGCCCAGGGCGGCGCCCATCTCGCCGACCGCGCTCGACAGGCCGCCGGCACCGCAGTCGGTGATCGCATGGAACAGACCGCGTCGCGACGCCTCGAGCACGAAGTCGGCGAGCGTCTTCTCGTTGATGGCATGGCCGATCTGCACGGCGCCGCCGGACGCGCGTTCGCTGTCGCTCGAGAGTTCGATGCTCGAGAAGGTGGCTCCGTGGATCCCGTCGCGGCCCGTGCGGCCACCCGCGACGACGACGAGGTCGCCGCGACGGACCTCCGCCGCGGCGCTGTCGCGAGGCATGATGCCGACGGTGCCGCAGAAGACGAGCGGATTGCCGAGGTAGCCGGGGTCGAAGGCCACGGCGCCGGCGATGGTGGGGATGCCCATGCGGTTGCCGTAGTCCCGCACGCCCGC
>DNLZ01000036.1:0-12707 GCA_003488325.1 Planctomycetaceae bacterium | reverse complement strand
TCGGGCGGGCCCACGCAGAACACGTCGAGGTTCGCGATCGGTCGCGCGCCGAGCCCCGTGCCGAGCACGTCGCGGATGACACCACCGAGCCCCGTGGCGGCCCCGCCGTAGGGCTCGATCGCGGAGGGGTGATTGTGGGTCTCGACCTTGATGCAGATGTCGTGATCACCGTCGAAGCGGACGACCCCCGAGTTGTCCCGGAACACGCTCACGCACCAGTCACGACCGCCGAGCGCGTGGCGGATCGAGCGGGTGGCTGCGAAGACCGTCTCCTTGAGCAGGTTGTCGTAGGAGACGCGTCCCGCAGGACCCTCGTGGTCGACGGCGCTCGTGAGCGTCTTGTGGCAGCAGTGCTCGCTCCACGTCTGCGCGATCGTCTCGAGCTCGATCTCCCAGGGCGGGCGGCCCACGCCGCGGAAGTGATCCCGCACCGCATGGAGCTCCGGCACGGTCAGGGCGAGGCAGCGCTCCCGGCTGAGTCGCTCGAGCGCCGAGTCGTCGAGGCCCTCGAGTGGCACGGTCTCCTGGCCGAACGTCCACGTGCGGTCGCTGCGGAGCGTCTCGAGGACGAGCGGCCCGACGACGACGTCGTGGATCGCCTCGCTCGCCAGCAGGCTCCAGGCCAGCCTGCGGACATCCGCCTCGGGGAGTGGCGGCAGCCAGAACGTGCGGACGCTGCGCACGGCGACCGGCCGGGGGCCGACGAGCGCACACGCCGCGCGGGCGGTCTCGGCGGCCGGATCGGTGACTCCAGCGCGCGGGAGCACGCGGACGACCGTCGGCAGGCCGGGCGGGGTGACGGCGAGCGCGGCCGCGCCGAGCGGGGCGGCCACGAACGACTCCGTGACCGGATCGGTGAGCACCGCCGTCGCCACCCTCTCGATGTCGGCGGCCGTCAGGTCGCCCTCGATGAGCCAGCCCGTCGAGCTGCGGGCCTGCGTGCATCCCGCGACGCCGATGTCGGCGGCCCCCGCGAGAAGCGCGCGGGCGCCGTGGTCCGCGGCCGCATGCTTCGGATGCACGTCGACTTCCCAGAGCATCGTGGACTCCGTCGGTCAGGAGGTGGCGTCGTGGTCGCGATCGACACCCCGCGCGCCACGTTCACGGCGCCGTACCGTGCCGGAGTCGTCGGGCGGTGCGTCGGCGGCGTCGCGCCGCATCTTCGCGTCGCGCAGGAGTGCGAGGAGGCGGCTGCGGTCGCCGCCCTCGATCGCGGCGCGCATCCTCGCGCCGGAGCGCTCGACCCGCCGCAACGCCGCGATGACGAACCGCGCGTTGTCGAGCAGGATGTCGACCCAGAGTTCGGGATCTCCGGCGGCGATGCGGGTCGTGTCGCGCCAGCCCCCCGCGACGAGCGCGCGGACCTCCGGGGGCGTGGTGGCCGCGACCGCCGCGGCGACGACGTGCGGGGCGTGACTCGACGACGCGAGCAGCCGGTCGTGCTCGCGCGGCGGCATCATGAAGACGGTGGCGCCGAGCGCCGACCAGAACCCGCCCACCTCCTCGGCATCGCGGGGCGGGGTGCGCGGGGCGGGTGTCACGACGGTCACACGGCCGACGAACAGGTCGGCAGCCCCGGCCGAGGCGCCACGTCGGTGGCTGCCCGCGATCGGGTGCGCGCCGACGAACCGGCCGCGACGTGAAGCCCGGCGTCGCTCCCACGCGGCGACGATCGAAGCCTTCGTGCTGCCCGCGTCGGTGAGGAGCGTGCCCGGCCGGACGGCGGCGTCGATCGCGTCGAGCAGGCCCGGGATCGCACCCACGCCCGTGGCCACGACGACGAGGTCGGCTGCGGCCACACCGGCCGCGAGGTCGTCGGTCGTCTCATCGACCGCTCCGGCCCGCCGTGCCTCGGCCATGCCGGCGGCGGACCGGCCCACGCCGATCACGCGCTCCGCGAGGCCGCGGGACCGCAGGGCCATGCCGACGGAACCCCCGATGAGTCCCACCCCCACGATCGTGACGGCAGGCCACTGGACGTGCATGGACGGGGTGGAAGAGGGACGCTTCACGGCGGCGACGTTCTACCAGACCCTGCGGTCTCGCGGTATCCGCCGGCGGTGCGGTGCGGGCCTCGAACGGGGCCTCCCCGTACAATTCGCCCGATGCCCGAGGCCGACGACTGGCCTCCTCCATGGCTCCATGACAGGTGCGACGAGGCGGAACGTGACGCGCGACGCGCATCCCGGTGTGCAGCCGGTCCGGACGGGCACGCGGCGGATTCCCGACGCGGTGCTCGCCGACGTGCTCGGCCGGCTCGCCCTCGCGTTGGGTGCCGGGATCGACGTCCGCCGCGCGTGGGCGAGCGAGACACAGCGCGTGCCGCGACGCTGGCAGCGCACGATGGCCGCCGTGGGCGCCGGTCTCGCGGACGGCGTCGGTCTCGGCGTGGCGATGGAGTGCGCGGGCGGGTTTCCGCCGCTCGTGACGGCGTTGGCGACCGTCGGTGATCGCACGGGCCACGAGGCCGAGCTGCTGCGCGATGCGGGGGCGGCGCTGCGGCATGCCATCCGTTCGCGGCGGGCGCTCGTCCGCGGTCTCGTGAAGCCGGCGATCCAACTCGCGCTTGCCGTCGCGGTGATCGGGCTGCTCATCCTCGTCAGCGGCGGCGTTCAGGGCCTCGACGGCCGATCGGTCGACATGGTGGGGCTCGGACTGTCGGGGGCCCGTGGCCTGGCGGTCTTCGCCGGCGCGGTCGTCGTGGCGGGGATCGGCGTCGTGCTCTCAGGCGCGCTGGCCGCACGCAGCTGGGCCGCGCACGGTGTGGTGCGCCGCGTCGTGGCATGCCTGCCGGGGATCGGGTCCGCCACGCGCGCCGCCGAGGCGGCGGCGTGGTGCCGTGCGGCGTCCGTGGCCTCGGGCGTCGGCCTCGACGTCGGATCGCTCGTGACGCTCACCGCGCGGGTCGCGCCCGGGCTCGGCATCCGCCGCGACGTGGTGGAGGACCGCGTCCGCGCCGGATCCTCGCTCGTCGAGGCGCTCCGGGAACGTGGCAGCCTGCCCCGAAGCGTCCTCGAGGCGGTCGCCGTCGGGGAGATGACCGGCACCACGGCCGAGACGCTCGACCGGGAGGCGGCGCTGCTCGAGGAGCGGGCGCGCGACGGCTTCGCGGCCACGGTGGCGTGGATCGGCTGGCTGGCCTGGGCCGGCGTGGCCGTGCTGGTCGCCCTGGTGGTCTGGCGGTTCTTCAGCTTCTATGTGGGGTTGTTGGACGACGCCCTCGCCGGCGGTGGCCTGCCGAGCGAGTGGAGTGGAGCCGCACGGTGACACGTGCCGAGAGGAGGAGGGGAGTCGGACCATGGAGCGACGCGTGACGCGGTGTGTGCCCGATCGCCCGGCTCCCGGCCTGCGCAGAGGCCGGCTCGCCGTGCTCGTGTCGGCGATCGTCGGTGCGGCGTGCGCGGCGCCCGGGTGCGGTGATGCGCGGGCCGAGGAGCCACGGGAGGCGGCCGCCAGCCCCACGCATGCCGAGACGATGGCGCGGCTCGGCTTCGTGAGGCACGGTCGTGCGTGGCGGACCGCGCAGGAGATCGAGATCATCGAGCGCGAGGAGCGGGCCGCTGCCGCCCGACGCGACTGGAAGGCCCGTCTCGAGCGACTCAGGCGTCGGCTCGACGTGCCGACGGAGTCGGCGGCCGCCTTCGACGAGATCCGCGGCATCTCCGATCCGCTCGCGGTGCAGCCCCTGGCCGAGGCGCTCCTGGCGGAGCCGGTGCCGCGCGTGCGCGGAATCTACATCGAGGCGCTCTCCCGGATCTCGTCGTCCGACGCCCTCGCCTCGCTCGTCGCGGTGGCGCTCGATCATCCCGATGCCGAGACGCGGATCGCCGCCGTCGAGCGACTCGGTGTGATCGGCGCGCCCCTCGCCGCCCCGCCGTTCGTCGCGGCGCTCGCGAGCGCCGACAACGCGCAGGTCAACCGGGCGGCCGAGGCGCTCGGCAGGCTCGGCGTGGCATCGGCGGTGCTGCCGCTGATCGCGGCGCTCGAGACGGAGCACGCGAGCATCGTGACCGACGGCCGGGCGCCGGGCTCCACGTCCGCCACGTTCACGCCGTCGGGCGGCGGCTTCTCGATGGGAGGCGGGCCGAAGCGGGTGATGGTGAAACTGCGAAACGACCGCGTGCTCGAGGCGCTCATCGCCCTGACCGGCATGAACTTCCAGTGGGATCAGGCCGCCTGGCGCGCGTGGCTGGCCAACGAGCGGTCGCTGCCGCCGGACTTCGACCTCCGCCGTGGCTGATGCCGCCACTCACGGCAGGCGTGCGATCAGGTCGCGCACCGTCGCGGCCAGACGCTCTGGATGCTCGCGATGCAGCGCGTGGCCGGCACCGGGCACCCGCACGAGATCGCACGCCGGCGAGGCCGAGGCGAATGCCGCCGCCTCCGCGTCGTCGAGCGCGCCGCCGCACGCCGGGTCGGCCTGCACGAGCACCAGGGGACAGCGGATCGCCGTCGCGACGGCGGCCGGGTCGTAGCCCTCGAGCCAGCGACCCTCGATGACCGGCGTGAGCACCTCCGGATCGAGCCGTGCGAGGCACTCGGCATGCCAGCGGAGCGCCGCGGCGTCGCGGAGGTCGCCGAGCCGAACGGGTCCGGCTCCCGACGGCAGCCGGATCTCCGCGATCAGCGCCGCGAGTTCCGGCACGCCGCCTCCCTGGCGCCTGGCGTCGCGGAGCCCGACGAAGAGCGCCTCCCAGGTCGAGCCCCCGATGCGACGCCCCATGCCGTGGAACGGCGGGTCGATGAGCACCGCACCGCGGACGAGCGCCGGGAGATGGGTCGCGACGTGCGCCGCGACCATCGCGCCGAGCGAGTGGCCGACGACCACGCAGGGGCCGTGCGCTTCAACGAAGCGGGCCGCATCGGCGGCGTAGTCGGTCACGAGATAGCGCGACGCGCGGGAGGAGTCGCCATGGCCGCGGTGGTCGAGCACGGCCAGCCGGAGACCGCGCCCGTCCACGCCGTCCCGTTCGTGCGTCGCGGTGAGCGATGCGACGAGCGGCTCGAAGTCGCGTCCACAGCGTGTGACGCCGTGGAGCAGCACCACGTGGATGCCCCCGGCGGAGGCGACGGGCGCGCCGGCGATGCGGAGGGGCTCCGGGTCGTGCCACGTCAGCGCCGGATCGCCCGCGAGGGTTCGGGGCTGCCACGGTGCGGCGGGTGTCATGCGGTCCGGCATGACGCGGCCGCGGCGCCGCCCGCCAGCCTGCCGGCCTTCACGATGCCCCCCTGCATGACCACCCGCAGGTTGCCGCGGTCCTCCAGGAGCGTGATGTCGGCGGGCACGTCACCGTCCACGACGAGCAGGTCGGCGAGCTTGCCCTCCTCGAGGGTGCCGAGGTCGTCCCCGCGCCCCATGATCTCGGCGCCCGTCCGGGTGGCGCAGCGGAGCACCACGAGCGGATCGAGGCCGACCTCGCGGACGAAAAACGTCAGCTCCTTCGCGTAGTCGCCGTGCGGGTTCCAGGCGAAACCGTAGTCGCCCCCCATGCCGAGCCGGCCACCGGCGGCGAGGATTCGCCGGCAGCTCTCCGCGCCGCCGTCGAGCGTCTCCTGGTGGCCGTCGATCACGCGCTGCGGCAGACCGAACTCGGGCCCGCGGCGCACGCTGGCCAGTTCGAACTGCAGTCCCGGCACGACGGGCACGTCCCTCTCGAGCAGGAGGTCGAGGCATTCGTCGTCCATGAAGGTCGCGTGCTCGATGCAGTCGTAGCCCGCCTTGAGCGCGTTCTTGATGCCGGCCGTCGCGCGGCAGTGGCCCGTGACCTTGAGCTTGTGGTTGTGGGCGGTGCCGACCACCGCGTGCATCTCCTCGAAGGTCATGCAGAGCGTGTGGTGGTCGTTGACGTCGGGCCAGGCGGCATCTCCGGTGGGGTAGGTCTTCACCCACTCGACGCCGTCCTTCACGAGCGACCGGACGGCCTTCCGCGCCTCCTCGACGCCGTTGATGCAGAAGACGAGGCCCTCCATGCCGATGCGGCGGAAGTCCGGATTCCAGTCCATGAGTCCGCCGGCGCTGCAGATCTCGCGGCCGCTCGCGCAGAGCCGCGGTCCGGGGATGAGGTCGTTCTCGATCGCCTTCTTGAGCCAGACGTCGCAGTTGAAGAGGCAGCCGCCCGACCGTGCCGCGGTGTAGCCGCACTCGAGCGCGAGCCGGCAGTTGACCGCCGCGAGGAGCGTGACGTACTCCACCGGGTACTTGATGTCGAGGTCCTCGAGCTTCTCGACGTCGAAGTAGGTGGCGTGGAAGTGAGCCTCGACGAGGCCGGGCAGGATCGTGCACCCGCGGGCGTCGATCCGGGTCGCCTCGGGGGGCACGGGGGGCGCCGCCGCCGCCGCACCGACGAAGCGGATGCGACCATCCGTGACGACGACCGTCCCGTCGGTCACGGGCGGCCGATCGGTTCCGTCGACCAGCAGGCCATGTTCGACGACGGTCGTGCCGGTGCCGCAACGCATATCCGCGATGGTAACGCGGGCATGGAACCAGACGCAAAGCGGCGGGTCAGAGGCGTGCCTCCAGGCGTGCGCGGGGAGCCTCCGCACCGAGCGGTCGTCACCGAGGCGATCGACCACTGGCTCACACACCGCATTCGCACGCCTGGAGGCGTGCGCCACAGGGCTGCGGATGCGTGGAGGCGTGCGCCACAGGGCTGCAGATGCCGGGAGGCGTGCGCCACAGGGCTGCGGATGCCTGGAGGCGGACGCCACAGCGGTGGATCGGTCTCTCCGGAGGAATGCGTGCGCCTGTCGTTCGAGCCGATCGGCCCGATCCGTAGCATGTTTCCATGTGGCGCACGCCTCCAGGCGTGCGCGGGGGGCTCCGTACCGCTGGGTGCGGCCGGACCGAGGCGCTCGTCCGCCGCTCGGTATGATCGTGGGGCCCGCGTGGCGACTGCATCCTCGTTGACGGAGACGTGTCATGTCCGTGATGTCTCGGCCGTGTCGCCCGTGGGCCGTGGTGACGGCGATCCTCTCCGCGGGTCTCGTGGGCGCGCTCCCTTCCGGCGTGCCGGCTGCCGCCGAGCCCGCGGCAGTCGCCCCGGCCGCGGCCCCTGACATCTTCGCGAGGAAGAACCTCGTCGCGTGGTGCATCGTGCCCTTCGACGGCAAGGAGCGGTCGCCGGCGGAGCGGGGGGCGATGCTCGAGGAACTCGGCATCACGCGGGTGGCCTACGACTGGCGGCCGAAGCACGTGCCGGAGTTCGAGACGGAAATCCTCGAGTACGCGAAACGCGGCATCGAGTACGTGGCGTTCTGGAGCACGCACCCGGACGCCTTCGCGCTCTTCAAAAAGCACGGCCTCACGCCGCAGGTCTGGATCACCGCGCCCTCGCCGGAGGGTGCGACCGATGCCGAACGCGTGGCCGCCGCCGTCGCACGGCTCGCGCCCGTGGCCACCGAGGTCGGCACGATGGGATGCCGTCTGGGCCTCTACAACCACGGCGGCTGGGGCGGCGAGCCGGTGAACCTCGTGGCGGTCTGCGAGGCACTGCGCGCGGCCGGCCATGAGCACGTGGGCATCGTCTACAACCTGCACCACGGCCACGGCCACATCGCCGACTTCGCCGACTGCCTCGCCGCAATGCGGCCGCACCTCCTGTGCCTGAACCTCAACGGCATGACCGAGGGCACGAAGATTCTGCAGCTCGGCCGCGGCCAGCACGACCTCGCGATTCTTCGTGCCATCCGTGACTCGGGCTATGCCGGACCCATCGGCATCATCGGCCACACGAACGACGACGTGGAGGCGCGGCTGCGGGACAACCTCGACGGCCTCGACTGGCTCCTGCCGCAGCTCGCCGGGCGTCCGCCGGGGCCGCCGCCGCAGTACCGCACGCCGTGACGGAGTCTCTGCGATGCAGGGCATGATCTCGCCGGCGCGCGCCTTCATCGGCCTCGTGACGCTGGCGGTCGGCACCGTGTGCGTGCTCGACGCGTGCCTGGCGGCCCCCGCGACCGAGCCGCCGTGGAGCGAGACGCTCGTCGCCGAGATCCTCGCCGACGCGCGGGCCCATGGCGATCCGCGGCGCGGCGCGGTCGTGTTTGGACTGGCGACGTCGGCCTGCGTGTCGTGCCACCGCGTGGGAGACCGCGGCGGACAGGTCGGCCCCGAACTCACGAGGGTCGCCACCTGCCGCACCGCGGAGGAGATCGTCGAGTCGCTCTGGTGGCCGGATCGGACGGTGCGACCGGAGCATCGGGCCCTCGCCGTCGTGGATGCGGCAGGCCGGGTGATCCAGGGCGTGGTCCGCGAGGACTCGCCGGACCGGGTCGTGCTCGTCGATGCGAGCGGTGCGGTGCATGCGATCGAGGTCGCCGACGTCGACGAACGGCGCGACATCGGCTCGCTCATGCCCAAGGGCCTGCTCGCCGGCATGTCGCCGGTGCAGCGTCGGGACCTCGTGCGCTACCTCATCGAGCTCGGACGCACGCCCGGCCTCGAGCAGGTCGCCCACGGGCCGGAACCCTTCGCGCCGCCGCACGCGCCGCTGCATCCGGAGGCGTGGCCGCACGCGGGCCACTTCGTCAATCGCGAGCGGGTCTACGACTGGTACACGCGGCAGGCGCTCCACTTCCGCGGCCGTGATCCGCTGCCGGTGATCGTGCCGGAGTGGCCCGGCATCGACGGGGGCCGCCACGGCCATTGGGGCAATCAGAACGACCAGGACACCTGGCGCGACGGCCGCTGGAACGACACGGATCTCGGGGCGGTGCAGTGCTGGGCCTTCAAGGTGCCCGCGGACGCAGCGGGGAAAAACGCCGGTCGCACGCTGCCGCGGGCCGTCTGCCTGCGGCTCGGCGACGACGGGGGCTTGTTCGCCTGCTTCAACCCCGACACGCTCGCCATCGAGGCCGTCTGGACGGGGGGCTTCCTGCGATTCGTGGAGCAGCGCCACGGATTTCTCGCGCCCGCCGAGCCCGGCGGCCCGCTCGTCGAGCTGCCGCGCGGGCCGAACCCTCCGGGAGGCGCCATCGACTACCACGGCTTCTACCGCCACGGGCCGCGCGTGATCTTTTCGTATGCCGTCGATGGCGTGGAGATGCTCGACAGCCCGTGGGCCGAGGAAGGCCGCATCGAGCGCGTGGTCGCGCCCGCCGCGGAGCATCCGCTCGTGCACCTGACGCGCGGCGGACCGCCCCGCTGGCCGCAGACGTTCGTCATGCAGGGCACGCTGGGCACGGAGCGACCCTACGCGATCGACACGATCCCACTTCCCTTCGACAACCCCTGGAAGGCGCTCCTCTTCTGCGGCGGCCACGACTTCTTCTCCGATGGCTCGGCCGCCGTCTGCACGATGCAGGGGGACGTGTGGCGGGTCGAGGGGCTCGACGACACGCTCCGCGAGGTGACGTGGCGGCGGATCGCCACCGGGCTCAACCGCGCCCTCGGCGTGGTCATCGTCGATGATCAGGTGCACGTGCAGGGTGGCGACCAGATCACGAGGCTCGTCGATCTCGACGGCGACGGTGAGGCCGACTTCTACGAGGCCGTCTCCCGGGCCGTGCCTCCATCGACCGGACACGACTACAACTGCGGCCTCGAGCGCGAGCCGGCCGGAACCTTCTTGACGGCCTCGCATCGCAGCCTCGTGCGGGTGTCGCCCGACGGCGCGCGTGCCGACGTGCTCGCCACGGGCTTTCGCAACCCCGACGGGCTCGGGCTCCTGCCCGACGGCACGCTCACCGTGCCGGTGTCGGAGGGGGACTGGACGCCGGCGTCGGCCATCTGCGCCGTGAGGCCCGGGACGGCGACCGTACCGGACTTCCAGGGCCGCTCGCCCGCGCTGCCGCTGGTCTACCTGCCGCGCGGCCTCGACAACTCGTCGGGCGGCCAGGTCTTCGTGTCGAGCGACCGCTGGGGGCCGCTCGGCGGCCAGCTCGTCCACCTGTCGTTCGGCACGTGCACGCACTTCCTCGTGCTCCGCGACGAGGTGCGGGGTGATGCGGGCGATGCGCGGCTGCAGGGGGCGATCGTGCCGCTGCCGGGAGAGTTTCGGTCGGGCGTCCATCGCGGCCGATTCTCCCCCCGCGACGGACAGCTCTACGTGAGCGGCATGAATGGCTGGGGGAGCTACGCGATCGAGGACGGCTGCTTCCAGCGGGTGCGCTGGACGGGCGACCCGGTGATGCAGCCGTCCGCCATCCGCGCGCATCGCGACGGTGTCGTGGTGTCGTTCACCGCGCCGCTCGACTCGGCGGTGGCGTCGCGGCCCGAGCTCCATTTCGCGCAGTGCTGGAACTACCGCTACGGCCCGGGCTACGGCTCCCGCGAATACTCGCCGAGCCATTACGGCACGCCCGGCCACGATCCGCTCGCGATCGCCGCCGCCGAGGTGCTGCCCGACGGCAGAAGTCTCTTCCTCGCGCTGCCCGGCATCCAGCCGGTGAGCCAGCTCCATCTGCTCGTCACGGTGGCACCCGACGTGACCCGCGAGGTCTTCGCGACGGTCCACGCACTGGCGCCGCCGTTCCGCGATGCGGCGAGCGCGGCGCGACCGCTCGCGGCGCACCCGATCCTGCGGGACCTCGCGCTGCTCGATCGGGTCGTGCCGAATCCGTGGGCGAAGCGGCTCGCCGACGCGCGGCCGGTGACGATCGCGGCGGGGCCGAACCTCTCCTACACGGTCCGCGACCTGCGGGCCCGACCCGGTGAAGCCCTGGCACTTTCCTTCCGGAATCCCGACGCCGTGCCGCACAACTGGGTGCTCGTGAAGCCGGGCGCCCTGGCGCGCGTGGGCGAACTGGCCAACCGGCTCGTCGCCGATCCCGACGCGTTCGTGCGCCACTATGTGCCCGAGAGTGACGACGTCCTCGCGTGGACGAGCGTGGCGGAGCCGGGAGCCACGCAGACGATCCACTTCACGGCGCCGTCCGCGCCGGGCCGGTACCCCTTCCTCTGCACGTTTCCGGGGCACTGGATGGTGATGAACGGCGAGCTCGTCGTCGAGGCTCCCGCCGACTGACCCGGGCTGGACGACTCGGATGCGGGCGGCCCCGACCCGACGGCCGAGGAAGCGCCGCGATTGGCCGCCGCCGACGGGCCGCGTAGGCTGCGGGTTTCCGCGCGTGACCCTGGAGCCGCAGCCATCGCCATGAACCCAGCCCACTCCGGTCGCACGCTCGACGAGATTCTCGGCGCGGTGAGCGACGAGACGCGTGAGACGATCGGCGTCCTCGCGGAACTCCTTGGCAATGCGCCGACGGCGGCGGCGTCGCCCACGGAGTTCGCGATCCGGCATCTCGGCATCGACCGGCTGCAGCTGGCGAGCACGCGCTTCACCGGTCCTTCGACGTCGCTGGCCGTCCTCGGCAACCTCCTGCGACTGGAGATGGAGCGGCATGGCGACGTCGTCACCGTCGGTTCACCGGGCGACGGCCTGCCCCCCACGTGGTCGCAGCTCGACATCGGGCCGGGGGAGAAGGTCGCGGTGCCCGGAAGGCTCGTGGCGCACTTCCCGGCGGGCACGCTCGCGGCGGAGCCGCTCTGTGTGACGATCGACGACCGCCACTGGCAGCGCGAGTTTGCGATCCTGTCCGCGGCCGTCGCGAAGCCGGTGGCGGAGAGGGTGCTCACGTCCTTCCAGGATCGGCTCAAGACGTCGGAGAATCCCCTGCGCGGCCGGGTGCTCGAGGCGAGCGTGAACGACGGGTGCCTGCGGATCACCGTGAGCCCCACGCCCACGGCGGATCGCGCGGGACTCGTGCTGCCGGCCTCCAGCTGGGCCGAGATCGACGTGTTCCTCGCGGCGGCCACGAGGCGGCGTGAGGCCCTGCGACGGCTGGGCCTCGGCACCAACCGCGGCATGCTCGTGGCGGGGCCGCCCGGCGTCGGCAAGACGCATCTCGTTCGCGTCATCGCCGCGTCGCTCGCGGGCGACTTCACGACCATTCTCGCCGACGCCAACTCGATGCGGCACACCCTCGCGGACCTCTACGCCGAGACCGACACGTTCGGTCCCACGCTCGTGGTGCTCGACGACATCGACCTCGTGCTCGGTCACCGCGACGGGGGTGCGAACGACGGCCCGCTCGCCGACTTCCTCGCGGCCCTCGACGGCGTCAGGCAGCGCGAGGACATCCTCACGATCGCCACCACGAACGATCCGCGATCGATCGACCCGGCCGCCCAACGCTCGAGCCGATTCGACATGGTGGTCACACTGCCGAAGCCCGACGAAGCATCACGGATCAAGATCCTCGAGCGGCACCTCACCCCGCTCGGCCTCGCCCTCGACATCGGGGCGCTCGCGGCGGTGCTCGACGGCGCCACCGGTGCCGACGTGAAGGAGGTGATCCGCCGGGCCGTGCTCGAACACGGCAGCTCGTTCACGCAGGCGCAACTCGTCGAGATCGCGGAATCAGGCCGCTGGAAAGCGGCCCTCAACCGTCGCAAGTACCTGTAGCGTGGTCGCGCGCGCCGGCTCGTGACTGCCNNAGGACATCCTCACGATCGCCACGACCAACGATCCGAAGTCGCTCGATCCGGCGGCCCAGCGCACCAGCCGCTTCGACATGATCGTCACGCTCCCCATGCCGGACGAGGTCTCCCGCGCGAGCATGCTCGAGCGGCATCTCGGCTCGCTCGGCCTGCCTCTCGACTACGGCGCCGTCGCCCGCGTGCTCGATGGTGCGACCGGTGCCGACGTGAAGGAGGTCGTGCGGCGGGCCGTGCTCGAGCACGGCGAATCGTTCACGCAGGACGA